>DATLWH010000439.1:0-15377 GCA_035576505.1 Thermoanaerobaculia bacterium
CGCCAAGTGCTTTTCCGGTAGCCAATCGCTCGGTGACGGCGGCAGCAGGTAACTCTGCTCCGGTTGGTACGCTCGGTAGTTCGTCGGCATGCACCATTTTACGACGCACTACCGCTCTTTTGCTGCGCAGTCTCCTAGCCGGATACCGCGTGCGCGAGGGCCGCGTCCAGCTCCGGATATCCGAACTGGAACCCCTCTTCCGTTGCTCGCCTCGGCAGCACTCGCTGACCGCTGAGGAGCATCTCATCCGCCATCTCGGCGCCCAGGATCAGGCGGAGTGCGAAGGCGGGAGCGGGGAGAACGGCAGGGCGGTGGAGGGCCCGGCCGAGCGCTTTGGCGAGGTCGCGGTTGGTGGCTGGTTCGGGGGCCGTAACGTTGTAGATACCGCGGGCCGAGCCGTGATCGATGGACCACTCGAACATACGGAGAACATCTTCGCGGTCTATCCATGACATCCACTGACGCCCGCTGCCCATCGGTCCGCCTGCACCGAGGCGGAAAGGGAGGAGAAGCTTGGCGAGAGCACCGCCGTCTGCAGCGAGGACGACGCCCAGACGGAGGATCACGACGCGTGCAAACGGTTCGGCCGTTCGAGCCACTTCCTCCCATCGCTTCGTAACCTCGGTGAGAAAGCCGGTGCCGGGAGACGAGTCTTCGTCGAGCACCTCGTCGCCGCGATCACCGTAGAAACCGATCGCCGATGCGTTGATGAGCGTGCGCGGCCTGTCTGGCTCGCGCGCCATCGCGAAGACGAGAACGGTTGTGGCAAAAACGCGGCTCTCCATGACTCTCCTCTTCCGCGCTTCTGTCCAGCGGCCACCGCCGACGTTCTCGCCGGCAAGGTTGATGATGACGTCAGAAGCGGCGACGTCCCCGCCCCAGCTTCCTTCTGATGGCGGATTCCACGGCAAGGCACGGCCGGCGCGGACATTGGCCGGGTTGCGAGTCAGCACGGCAACGTCGTCACCCCGGCCGAGGAGGCGCCGAACGAGCGGTTCACCGATGAACCCGCTGCCGCCGGCGACGACGATTCGCTTCATCCCGCTCATTGTGCTCCAAAAGAAAACCCCGCCTGAGCGAGGGCGGGGCGAAGAGAGGGGTTAGGAGATCAGACTATTGCAACGCTCACTCCATTGGACGGCGCTCGCGAAGAAAGGTTTCACTGAACTCGGGACCGCGCGGAAACCCGTCGCGGATCGGTCGTTCCGCCCTGTTTCTGCATGGCCGCGAAGGCGATCATGGCGGCGTTATCGGTGCAGTAACACGTTTCCGGCGACCGCACCACGACCGTGTGCTGGCAACCCCACGCGGCTATCCGGTCGCGCAGCGTACCGTTTGCGGCCACTCCGCCGGCCAGGACGACCTCGTTCGGTTTTGGCGCACCGAGTCGGGACCAGATGGTATCGAGCCGGTCGAAGAGCTGATCGAGGAGCGCCTCCTGGAATGTCGCGCAGAAGTCGGCCAGCAGGCGGGCGTCACCGCTCGCGCTGATGCCGTGCTCCCGAGCAAGGCGGATTGCTCCGGCTTTGATCCCCGAGTAGGAGAAGTCGAGGGACTTATCGTTGAACTGCGGCATCGGGAAATGAAACCGCTTCCGGTCAGCGCGCCCCTGAGTTGCGTATTTCTCGATCTGCGGCCCGCCCGGGTACGGCAGGCCGATGAATTTCGCGACCTTATCGAATGTCTCGCCGATGGCGTCGTCGCGCGTCCGGTTGAGCATGGTGATGACGCCGTTGCGAACGTCATAGATCGAGGAGTGGCCGCCGGAGATGACGAGGCTGAGAAACCGCTCGGGCAGCGGGATCGATTCGCCTTTGCGCTGCAGATAGGCCGAGAAGATGTGGCCTTCCAGGTGGTTCACCGGGATGAGGGGTACGCCGAGTCCGTAAGCGAGACCCTGGGCGCCCGCCACGCCGACCAGGAGCGCACCGATGAGACCGGGACCGGCAGTGACGGCGATGCGATCGACATCACTCCAGGCGAGGTGCGCATCCCCCAGAGCACGCGTAATGAGGGGGAAAAGGTGCTGCAGGTGTTCGCGCGAGGCGATCTCCGGCACGACGCCGCCGAATGGCTGGTGCCGGGCGATCTGTGAGGCGATGAGGTTGACGCGCACGGCTCCATTGCTGTCCAGGACAGCGACCGAGGTTTCATCGCAGGAGGTTTCGATGCCGAGAATCATGGTGCCGTAGCGGGGCCCTCGCGGTCCCGTGGTTTCGCGGTGATTGCTGCGAGACCGCGAGACCCCGCAACCTTGCGACCGCACCTTATAATCCGCGCCTCCATGTCTGAAGAGCTCTCGAAACGATACGAACCGGCGACCATCGAACAGCGTCGCTACGACATCTGGGAGAAGGGCGAATTCTTCACGCCGCTGCTCGATGCGGAGCGGCCGAAGTTCTCCATCGTCATCCCGCCGCCGAACATTACCGGGCGGCTGCACATCGGCCACGCCCTCGTGAACACGCTGCAGGACATCATTGTTCGCTGGAAACGGATGAGCGGGTTCAACACTCTCTGGCTTCCCGGGACCGATCACGCCGGCATCGCCACGCAGATGATCGTCGACCGTGAGCTGGCCAAGGAGGGAATCTCCCGTTTCGATCTGGGTCGCGAGAAGTTCCTCGAGAAACTGTGGGAGTGGAAAGAATCCTACGGCCATCAGATCATCGATCAGCTAAAGCGCCTCGGCGCCTCCGCTGACTGGACCCGCCTCCGTTTCACGCTCGATGAGGGTCTGGCCCGTGCCGTACGCACCGCGTTTGTGAAGCTTCACGACGACGGCCTCATCTACCGCGGGATCGCCATGGTGAACTGGTGCCCGCACTGCCGTACGGCGATCTCGGACGTGGAGGTCGAGTACGGGGAGCGCGTCTCGAAGCTGTACTACATCGACTATCCGGTGGCCGGTTCGGACCGGGTGCTGACGATCGCCACGACGCGGCCCGAAACGATGCTCGGTGACACCGCGCTGGCCGTACATCCGGACGATGAGCGTTACAAAGACGTCATCGGCCGGGAAGCAATCCTGCCGATTGCGAACCGGCGCATCCCCATAGTGGCCGATCCGATTCTCGTCGACCGCGAGTTCGGCACGGGCGTCGTCAAGGTCACACCAGCACACGACAAGAATGACTATGAGGCCGGCAAGCGCAACGACCTGCAGCAAATGCAGGTGATCGACGAGGGCGGGAAGATGACCGAGGCCGCCGGTGCGGAGTTCGCCGGCTTCGATCGCTTCGACGCGCGAACGAAGGTCGTGGCCATGCTGCGCCACTCCGGCGCGCTGCGCGACGTCAAGGAATACACCCACTCGATCGGCATCCACGGCAAGTGCGAGACCGTGATCGAGCCGATGATCTCGCGGCAATGGTTCGTGAAGATCGAACCATTGGCGAAACCGGCCATCGACGCGGTGCGCGACGGCACGATCCAGATCATTCCGCAGACCTGGGAAGCGACGTACTTCAACTGGATGGAGAACATCCACGACTGGACGATCTCGCGGCAGCTCTGGTGGGGCCACCGCATCCCGGCGTTCTATTGCGCCAGTGGGCACGTGACGGTTGCGGTAGACGAGCCCGCGGCCTGTCCGCAGTGCGGCTCCACGGAGATCACGCAGGAGACCGACGTACTCGACACCTGGTTCTCGTCGGGGCTCTGGCCCTTCTCGACCATGGGATGGCCCGACGACACGCAAGACCTGCGCATCTTCTATCCGACCGACGTCCTGATCACCGGCTTCGACATCCTCTTCTTCTGGGTGGCGCGAATGATCATGTTCGGCCTCCGTTTCACCGGCAAGGCGCCGTTCAGCCAGGTGTTCCTGAACGGCCTGGTGCGCGACGAGTTCGGACAGAAGATGTCGAAGACGAAGGGCAACGTGATCGATCCGATCGACGTGATCGATGAGTTTGGCGCCGATGCCGTTCGTTTCACCCTGGCCATCTTTGCTTCCGGACGCGACATCCCGCTGGCCAGGTCGCGTATGCAGGGCTACGCGGCATTCGCAAACAAGATCTGGAACGCGTCGCGCTTCGCGATGATGCACATCGACACGACCCTGTCGTCGGTGAAAGCCATCGATCGGGACAGCATGAAGAGTGTTGAGCGCTGGATTCTTTCGCGGCTCAACGAAACGACGCGGGTTGTCAACAGGGCGCTCTCCGATTACCGGTTCGACGAGGCCTCGAACGCGATCTACCAATTCTTCTGGCACGAGTTCTGTGACTGGTACATCGAGATGGTCAAGCCCGTGCTCCTCGGGCGACACGGCACCGAAGCCGACCAGCAACGCGCGAAACGCGTGCTCCTCGAGGTGCTCGACCGGTCGCTGCGACTGCTTCATCCATTCATGCCGTTCATCACGGAAGAGATCTGGCTGAAGCTCGGAGGCGTTGAGCCCTCGATCATGGTGGCGCCGTATCCGGTGGCGGAGGAGACGCTCGAAGACGCCGAGGCCGAGCGGATGGTGCGCGCGGTTCAGGCGATGATCACGTCGGTCCGCAACGCCCGGGCCGAACGAGGCTTCACGCCGAAAGACCGTTTCAAGCTGTACGTGCGCGGCGAGGGCCGCGATGCGGCATTCTTCGACGACTATGCCTATCTGCTGATCGATCTGGCCCGGCTGACGGAGGTCATCGTCAATGCCGAGCCGCCGGCCGGAGCGCATCACGACATCGTGGAGGGCTTTGCGATCGCGATCGAGTTTCCGGAAAAGGTCGTCACGAAAGAGCAGCAGGAGCGGACCGAGCGCGAGCTGGAAAAGTGCCGCAAAGAGCTCGAATCAATCGACTCCAAGCTCGGTAACGAGCAGTTCGTCAGCAACGCTCCTCCGGCCATCGTACAGGGCGCCAAGGCGCGCCAGGCGGAGTTGCGGGCGAGAATTGAGAAGCTGTTGAAGAATCAATAACGGTTGCGCTGATGCGCAGCCGGATTCCGGCCAGGACTCCGAGACCACGCGACCGGCAAGGCGCAACCCATGATCACTCTCGACATACGCCGCATCGTCGACCGCCTCACGACGATCGAATCGATCGCCGTCATCCCGCGCGTAGCGTCGACGAACCTGGTTGGGCGGCGGATCGTGAACGAGTGCATCGAGAACGAGCTGTCGCTGCCGAAGGCGATCATCATCGCCGGCGAGCAGTTCGCCGGCCGCGGACGCAACTCCAGGCAGTGGTCGTCGCCCGCGGGGAAGGGTATTTACGCGACGACCCTTCTGTCGATGCCCGCAAATCAGTTGTCTCTGGTGCCGCTGGAGATGGCCAACATCGTGGCCTCGTATCTGCGCGAGGTGTTCGCCATCGACGCGCGCGTCAAGTGGCCGAACGACATCCTCGTGGACGGCAGGAAGATCGCCGGAATCCTGATCGAGGCACGGATGAACGAGGAGCGAGCCTTCTTGCTCATCGGGACCGGAATCAACGTCGAGCCGGTGGCGGACGACAGGCGGCCGAACGCGACCACGATCTCGGAAGTGTCGCCCCGCGACTTCCGCGGGATCGATGTGGCCACGGAGGCCTTTGTCGAGCATCTCGATCTGCGGCTCGGGCGGACGTTCGAGCGCGAAGCGGTGCTCGAGGAGTGGCGCGGATACTCGATTCATGAGACCGGCGATCGGATCCAGTGCCTCGTCGGAGAGCGGAACGTCGAGGGAACGTGGGACGGCATCGACGAGTACGGACGGGCGCTCCTGCGCAACGGCGGCGAGACGATCGCCGTGAGCGCTGGCGACCTGATCGTCCTCTGAAACGCTAAATCCACGCCTCGTGGAGCATCCTCGGGAGCTCGGGTTGGGAGAACCGAGGAAATGCGCGCTTTGCGGCGCTAGGTAACGGTGGTTACTGGACAAGACCTCAGTACCAATTGTTACTTCCACACGTGCCGAAAGCGCGAGAGGCTGCAATCTTCGGGGCGAGCGTCCGCCGCGTCCGTAAGGAATACGAGTGGACGCAGGAGGATCTCGCCGACCGTGCCGGGCTGACCACAACCTATGTTGGGCAGGTCGAGCGCGGCGACAAGGTGCCCAGTCTGACCGTGGTTCTCAAGCTCGCCCACGCGCTGGGGGTTCTGCCGGCAGAGTTGCTGGACTCGTTCGGCCACAGCGTTTTGCGGGGATTGTGGGGGTAGACAGTTACACTCTCTCCCCCATGTCCATCCGCACCATTCTCCTCTTCGGCGGCCTGAGCGCGGAGCACGAGGTATCGATTCTCTCGGCACGCTCGGTGGCCGACGCTGCTCCCAGGCCGCGTATCGAGATCGTGCCGCTCTGCATCGCCAAGGACGGCCGCTTCGTGGCGCCGGAGCGTAGCGCGCGCATTCTCAAAGGCGAAGAGAAGAGCGACCACGGCGATGATGCGTTCTCGATGGAGTCGTGGGCGCGCGGCGAAGCGATCGATTGTGTCTTTCCACTGATCCACGGTACAGGCGGTGAGGACGGGACGCTGCAGGGTTATCTCGAAATCCTCGGATTGCCGTACGTCGGCAGCGGAGTGGCCGCGTCGGCAATCGGGATGGACAAAGGGAACATGAAGCACGCCTTCGCCGCGGCAAAATTGCCGCTGGTCGACTTCGTTCAGGTCCATGAGAACGACTGGCGCAACGAGCGCGAGCGAATCATGCGGGCAGTTCACAATGCCTTGCGGCTGCCGTACTTTGTGAAACCAGCCAACGGCGGCTCTTCGGTCGGCGTAACAAAGGTCAAGGACGACGCGGACCTGGGAGCCGCAATCGAAAAGGCGTTCCGCTTCGATGAGAAAGCGCTGGTCGAGCGCGGCATCGATGCCCGCGAAATCGAGGTGGCCGTCCTCGGCAACGACGACCCGCAGGCCAGCATGCCAGGCGAGATCATCGCGGGCCGCGAGTTCTACGACTACGAGGACAAGTACGTCGACGACAAGACGCAGCTCGTCATCCCGGCGAAGCTGCCGAGGGAGAAGATCGACGAGTTCCGCCGCCTGGCCGTCGAGGCGTTCAAGGCCATCGGCGCCAGCGGCCTGGCGCGCGTCGATTTTTTCCTCGAGCGCGGCAAGAACCGGCTGTATGTGAACGAGATCAACACCATCCCCGGCTTCACGAAGATCTCGATGTACCCCAAGCTGTGGGAGGCCACGGAGCTCAAATACCCCCGGTTGATCGAACGCCTGATCGAGCTCGGTATCGAGCGCTTCCGCGCGCGTACCGGCCGGCAGGAAAGCGCGATGAAGTGGTTCGATGAAGTGAAGGGGATCGTGTGACAAGTTTCTGGGTTGCTGAGTTGCTGAGGGTTGGGACCTTATAGTTGGACAACTGAGCAACCAGTAACCATTGACCAAGCAACTCAGCAACCCAGCAACTCAGCAACCCATCAACCCAACCCCATGCTCTGGCCTATCCGCATCGCCCTTGCCAAGCTCCGCCCTTTCACCGTGGCGACGATGACCCGCACCTCGATCGTGGTGACCCTCTTCGCGGCGTTCCTCTACGGTGACTTTGCGCTCTTTCGCAGGCTCTTCGCGGCGATGGCGAAGGTCGAGGAGGCTTCGCCGTTTCTGGCGCTCGGGCTGCTCCGCAATCTCCTGGCGCTCGTCTTCCTCGCCGCGTTCGTCATGCTTTTCTCGTCAGCCATGACCTCCGCGATCGGCGCGTTCTTCAGCGACCTCGATCTCGACACCTTCCATGCCGCTCCACTGTCGAAGACGCGCCTGGTGGTCACCCGATGGGGAAAGACCCTCGCGCAGAGCGCCACGATGATCTACATCTTCATTGCGCCGATGTTCGTCGCTTTCGCCCAGCGTTACCACACGCCGGTGCGCCTCTATCCGGTCGCGCTGGTGAATCTGGCACTGCTGCTGAGCATCTCCGTGACGATCGGGGCGCTTGTCATCGTCGTCCTGGTCCGTTACTTCCCGATCCGGCGGGTCAGCCAGATCGTGGCCACGATCGCCATCCTCGTTCTGACCGTGGCCGTCGTCGCGTTCCGCATGAGCCGGCCGGAGCGGCTCTTCGCCAGCATCAACACGGACGATGTGACGCGCGTGCTCCGTTCGGTGGAGCTGCCGTCGCTGGACCGTTACCCGGGAACGGCGCTGGCGGACTTGATGGTAGCGATGGCCGAGGGCCGTCCCGCGGCGGTACTCCCTCCACGGATTGCCGTGACCGCGCTGGCGTTGTTCGTGGTCTTCGTGTTCGTGGCCAGGCGCATCTACTTCGCGGCCTTTGTCCGCGCCAGGGAAAGCATGGCTCCGGCCGCGCTTGGTGCAACCGGCCTGACGCGCACGGCGGACCTCCTGCTGGCGCCCTTTTCCGCGCCGACGCGGGCCATGATCGGCAAGGAAGTGCGGATGCTGACGCGCGATGTCGCGCAGTGGTCGCAGCTCTTCCTGATGATGGCGCTTCTCTTTCTCTATCTCTACAACATCCGCATGCTGCCACTCGGCGGCGACGCCCGGGCCACGATCGTCGCCTATGCAAACCTCGGCATGGCCGGCTTCGTCGTGGCCGCGATCTGTCTCCGTTTCGCGTACCCCGCGATCTCCTCGGAGGGAAAGGCCTTCTGGATGCTGCAGAGCGCGCCGGTCTCCTACCGCCGGCTGCTCATCGTCAAAGTGCTGGTGTACGGTGCTCCGCTGACGATCCTCTCGCTCCTGCTGACCGTGTTCGCCGATGTGCTGCTCGACGCGAACGGCGTCGTCTGGACCTTTACGCTGTTCGGCGCGTCGATGCTCGGCGTCACGCTGGTGAGCATGGGCGTCGGCCTCGGCGCGCTGTCGCCGGACTTCGCGGCCGAAAACCCGCTGCAGGTCGGCCTCTCCCTTGGCGGCTTCGCCTACATGGCCGCAGCGCTCGCGTACGTTGGCGGGATCATGGTGCTGATGGCCAAGCCCGTGACCCGTTACTTCTTCTCACGGTTCTTCGGCTTCGAAAACGATACCCTGGCTGTCGATTTCATTCCTCTGGTGATTGCGGTCACACTCTCGATCGCGCTCAGCGTGTTTCCTCTCATGGCCGCGGAAAAACGTTTAACCGCGCTCGCCGAAAATCGTTAGAATCGTCCGGAACTCACCAATTCGATCGCTGAAGGAGAACCATGAGCGAGACATCTTCGTACACTCCGCCTCCGCCTCCGCCCCCGCCAGGTGGAAGTTACACACCTCCGCCACCGCCTCCTCCCCCGGGTGGTGGTACCGCACCGAGCAGTGACCGGACCATCATGCTGGTGCTGTCCTATCTCGGCATTCTCTGTCTCATCCCACTGCTGACCAAGAAAGACGACGCCGACATTCAGTGGCACGCGAAGAACGGCACCGCGTTGTTTGGCGCGGAGATCATCTGGGTCATCCTGGTCATCATCCTGACGCTCGTCCGCATCCCGCTGCTCGGATGCGGCATCACGATGATCAGCTGCGTGGTGTGGATTGGTTTTCTCGCGGTCTCGATCTTCGCGATCATGAAGGCCATGAAGGGAGAACGCCTGCGCCTCCCGCTCATCACTGACTTCGCCGAGAAGATGTAGCGCATAGGAGATCTCCATGGATACACCAGGTGGTTCCTACACTCCTCCTCCCCCACCACCACCTCCCTCGACGGGTGGTACGCCCGCTGCTCCAAGCGGTGGCGATATCGTCTATCCACAGCAGCCGCCGAAAGATCCGGTGCTGATCGCAGTCCTGAATCTCGTCGTCGCGGGCTGCCTCGGTTACTTCATGATCGGCCAGAAGATGAAAGGGATCGTGGCGGTCATCGCCTGGATCCTGGGGCTCTTCTTCACCTGCGGCACGGTCTCCGGCCTCGTTTCCATCGTCAGCGCGATCGACGGCTATCTGCAGGCGCAGCACCTCAAGGCGGGGTTGCCGGTCGCGCAGTGGACGTTCTTCAACGATCACAAGTAGATCCTGATCTGCAGCACAGCGAAAGAGGCGCCGCGGACTGCGGCGCCTCTTTCTTGACCACACACCTTGATCTCGATCCGACCCCCGACCCCCGACTCCCAACTCCCGGCACATCGAGAAACCGTCTGCCCGATGTCCAGCCTCCGTGTATCATTCGTGCCTCAAGCAACGTGCCTGAAAACGTCATCGCAGTCGCTCTTCTTCTTCCTGACCTCACCCGCAGCGTCGCCGAGGAGCACCTCGCCGAACTGGAGAAACTGATCGAGACCGCCGGCGGTACGGTCGTCGACCGCGTCTTCGCCAAACGGCCCCGTCCCGATCCTGCAACTTACGTCGGCAGCGGCAAGGCCGAGCAGATCAAGTCGCTGGTCGCAAAGAGCGGCGCCACGCTGATCGTGTTCGATGACGACCTCTCTCCCGCCCAGGCCCGTAACCTCGAGAAAGTCACCGAGGTCAAGGTGATCGACCGGAGTGGACTCATTCTCGACATCTTCGCCGGCCGTGCCCGCAGCCGTGAGGCGCGCACACAGGTGGAACTGGCCCAGCTCGAGTACATGCTGCCGCGACTAACCCGGGCCTGGACGCACCTCGAGCGGCAGGCGGGCGGCATCGGCACGCGCGGAGTCGGCGAGACGCAGCTCGAGCTCGACCGGCGCATCATCCGCAACCGCATCGCCCGGCTGAAAGAAGACCTGACGAAAATCGAGCGAACGCGGGAGACGCAGCGCAAGTCGCGCAACGCCGTCTTTACAGTGGCACTCGTCGGCTACACGAATGCCGGCAAGTCGACTCTCTTCAATCGCCTGACCAGCGGCTCGGCGGAAGCGGCGGACAAACTATTCGCCACGCTCGACGCCAAGTCGGCCCGGGCCGCCTTCACGATGCCGCGCGAAACGGTGATCATCGACACGGTCGGCTTCATCCGCAAACTCCCGCACCATCTCGTCGCCTCGTTCCGCTCCACGATGGAAGAGGCGGTCGCTGCCGACCTCGTGCTGCACGTCATCGACTCCAGCCACCCGCAGTTCGAAGACCAGCGCGCTGTCGGCGACGACGTTCTGCGGGAGCTGGGCGTACAGATGGATCGGGTCATCGAGGTCTACAACAAGGCTGACTTGACGGAGCCGGGGGTCGGGGGTCGGGAGTCGGGGGTCGGAGCTCACCTCTTTGTTCCGACTCCCGACTCCCGACCCCCCACCCCCGGACGGTGCATCGTCTCCGCCCTGACTGGCCGCTCCATCGATCGCCTGATCGAAATCATCCGCGAGCGCGAGCTCGAAAACGGCGAGATCATCCAGCTCGAGATCCCGCACAACGATGCCAGAGTGATCGCCAGGCTTCACGACGTCGCCCAGGTCTACGAACAGCGCGTGACCGACCGGGCCATGCTCATCACCGCCTGGATCCCGCGCGATGCCCTCCACCTCTTCGAAGCGTACGCGTCTGTTGGCTTACTGGAACCGGCTAAAGTGAGTTGATTAGTCGGGGGTCGGGAGTCGGGGGTCGGGGGTCGGGGGTCGGAGAAAAGACGGTTCGGAAGATCCTGCTTAGTCTTGCAGAGCTGATTGCCGACAACCGACAACACTCAACAATCACACGAGGACCTCTCCGACCCCCGACCCCCGACCCCCGACTCCCCTGTGACAGCCGACACATCACGAAGTGACATTTCCAACGTCGTCCATCGCCGCCTTTTTCGTACTGTCGGAATCGCAAGCGGGCCAACCATGGATCGTCGAACCAGGACCTACACCTCACCCACCGGCTCCGGCCGGCCTCCGGCTTATGATGGCCGGCGCACGACACTCATGAAAATCCGTCCCGCCGAGCTGCGCGACCGAGACCGCATCCACGAGATTCTGGTCGCAACGGCGCGCTTCAACGAATCGGAAGTGCGCAGCGCGATGGACCTCGTCGATCTGGCTTACGAACACCCTGAGCGTGGCGAGTACATCGTCCACGTCCTCGAGGAGCCGGAGAGCGGGCCGAAAAAGCTCGTGCAGGGATATGTTCTCTACGGCCCCACGCCGCTCACAGAAGGGGTGTTCGACCTGTACTGGATCGCGGTCGATCCGAAACAGCAGGGGCAGGGGATTGGGCAACTGCTGCTGCGATTCGTCGAGAATGAGGTTCGGCGGCAGCGCGGACGTATGCTTCTGATCGAGACATCGTCGAAGGAAAGCTATGCGCCGACGCTGCGGTTCTATGAACGCAGCGGTTACGAAGAGATCTCGCGCATCAAGGATTTCTATCGGATCGAGACCGACAAAATCGTCTATTGCAAGAAGCTGACGCCAAGCTGATATGAGCCCGAACCTCACCCTCTACGCCGCGCTCGCGCTCTACGCCGCCGGAACCATCGTGGCGCTGGCCACGCTCCTGGTGCGCGAGAAACGGCCGCAGCACGTCGCCCTAGGCCTGATGATCGTGGGCTTCCTGGCGCATACCGTCTGGATCGGCACCATCTGTGTCCGGACGCATCACCCGCCGCTGACGAACCTGCCGGAGGCAGCCGGCTTCATGGCCTGGGTGGTCTTTGCCGTCGAACTGGCGCTCTTCATCCGCTATCGGGTTCATGCCGCGTCATTCTTCGTCTATCCGCTCGTGTTGATGCTGCTGACCCTCTCCGCGGTCATCCACGAGCCGTTCGTGAAGAGCCCGGCCGCCGTGTCACGGCTCTTCGTCACCCACCTCCTTCTGACGACGATCGGCGTGGCCGGCCTGCTGATCGGCCTTGCTTTCGGCGCTCTGGCCTGGGCGCAGGACCGGGCGCTGAAATCGAAACAGCGGGGAGCGTTGTGGGACTTGATCCCCAGCCTCAACGTCTGCAACACGGTCAGCTACCGCGCGCTCGCCATCGGCTTCAGCATCTACACGCTCGGCATCCTGGCCGGCATCCTCTGGTCATACCGGACGTCGGCGGAGCTGATGGATTTCCGCGTCAAACAGGTGGGCGCCCTCGTGGCCTGGGTGCTCTTCGCCATCGTGTTGCAGGCCTATGTAAACGACACCTACCGCACGCGGCGCACGGTCATCATCGGCGCCGGCGCGTTCGTCGCCATCGTCGTGGCCATTCTGGGGATTCATCATGTGTGAGGCCGGCCTATGCCGCTGATCGCCGTCGGGGTCAATCACCGCACCGCGCCCGTTGACGTTCGGGAGCGGCTCAGCGTGGCGCCGGCACGGCTGCTGGAGACGCTCGATGAGCTTCGCACGCTCGACGGCATCGACGGCGCGGCCGTCCTTTCGACCTGCAACCGGGTGGAAGCGATCGTTTCCGCCTCGGGCGAGGACGTCATCGAGCCGATCGTCGGCTGGCTGACTCACCGCTCCGGCACCGCCCGGGCGGAGCTTGAAAAACACGTCTACATCCTCCGTCACGGCGACGTGCTGAAGCACCTCTTCCGCGTCGCCTCCGGTCTCGACTCGATGATCGTCGGTGAGCCGCAGATCGCCGGCCAGGTGCGCTCGGCCTTCCTGGCCAGCCGGGAGAGCGGCGCGCTCGATTCGCTCCTCTCGCAGGTCTTCGATCAGACCATGCGCGTCGCCAAGAAGGTGCGCACCGACACCGGCATCGGCGAGCATGCCGTGTCGGTGCCGTACGCGGCGGTCGAGCTGGCGAAAAAGATTTTTGGCGACCTGCACGGCCTGCAGGTGCTCCTGCTCGGCGCGGGCGAGATGGGCGAGCTGACGGCTGAGCATCTGTCGACATTCGGCCTCGATCAGATCTTCGTCGCCAACCGTTCGTACGACCGCGCCGTCGAACTGGCGGACCGCTTCCATGGCCAGGCCGTGAAATTCGAGGGCATCGAACCGTACCTGGCCACGTGCGACATCGTCATCGCTTCGACCGCGGCGCCGCACTACGTCATCGAGAGCGAGCACGTCGAACGAGCATTGGCCACGCGCAGACGGCGCAACCTCTTCCTCATCGATCTCTGCGTGCCCCGCAACATCGAGCCGGCCATTGCCTCGATCGACGGCGCCTATCTCTACAACATCGACGATCTGCAGCAGGTCGCTGACGCGAACCGTGAGATCCGCATGCAGAAGGCGGGAGAGGCCGAACAGATCGTGGACAGGGAGGTCGATGCCTTCCGCCGGCGCCTCGTGGCACAAGACGCGGTGCCGACCATCGTCGAACTGCAGGGGAGGCTGGAGATGATCCGCGCCGCGGAGCTGGAAAAGTGCCTCCGCAAGATCGGGCCGATGAACGCCGATCAGCGCGCCGCCATCGAGCAGTTCTCCACGCAAATGGTAAACAAGATCCTCCACTATCCGATCCTGCAGCTCAAGGAGGCCGACGAACCGGCCGAGCGCGAGACCTTGCGCAAAACGATCCGGAAGATTTTCGGACTGCGATGAGCCGGCCCGTACGCATCGGTACCCGCGGCAGCCAGCTCGCGCTCTGGCAGGCCAACGTGGTTGCCAGACGCCTCTCCGAACAAGGCTACCGGCCGGAGGTCGTCCCCTACAAAACAACCGCCGACAAGCGTCAGGACGTCCCGCTCGCGGAGATCGGCGGCAAGGGACTGTGGGTCAAGGAGCTGGAAGAAGCGCTCCTTCGCGGGCATATCGATGTGGCCGTACACAGCCTCAAGGACGTTCCCTCGATCATCGGCGATGACTTCGTTCTGGCCGCGTTTCTCGAGCGCGCCGATCCTCGCGACGCCTGGGTAAACCTGGAGGCCAGGCCGATCGCCACGCTGCACGACGGCGCCGTCATCGGCACGAGCGCTCCGCGCCGCCGCGCGCAGCTCCGCGCGCTCTATCCGAAGCTTCGCATCGACGACATCCGCGGCAACGTCGATACGCGCATCAACAAGCTTCGCGCCGGCCTCTACGATGGAGCGATCCTCGCCAGCGCTGGTCTGACCCGCCTCGGCCGCTCCAGCGAGATCACGTCCTATTTTTCGATTGACGAGATGCTCCCCGCCTGCGGCCAGGGCATCGTGGCCATCGAAACGCTCCGCGGCGGCGACGGACGCGGCATCGCAGCATCGATCGATCACCCTCCCACCGCCCTTGCCGCGTACTGCGAGCGGGGTGTATTGCAGAAATTCGGCACACTCCTCGACTGCTACTCCGCCTGCGCCGTCCACGCCACGTTCGACGACGGAAACGTAATGATTCGCGCGTTCTTCGGCGAGATCGATGGCGACCGGATCGTTCGGGTGGAGCGCAGCGGGCGCGAGGCGGACGAGGTAATCGACGAGGTGTACCGCGAGCTGGTCGAGCGCGGTGCGATGGAGCTGGTGGCATGACAGGCAAAGTCTTTCTCGTAGGCGCCGGCCCCGGCGATCCCGGTCTTCTTACCCTGCGCGCCGCGGATCTGATCGCACGCGCCGATTTCATCGCCATCGACGCGCTGGTCTCGGATCGAATCGCCGACAGCGTACCGGCCGGAGCCGAGGTCGTCTACGTCGGCAAGCGGGCCGCGAAACATGCCCTTCCGCAGGAGAAGATCAACCAACTCCTCATCGACGAGGCGAAAAAAGGGAAGAC
>DATLWH010000440.1:0-2885 GCA_035576505.1 Thermoanaerobaculia bacterium
GGCGTTCCCTTTGCGATGTGGAAGTTCCGCTCGATGCGTACGCCTCTCGCGGGAGCGGATGCGCAGTCCGACAGCGAACGGATCACGCGCGTCGGAAGGCTCTTGCGCCGCTACCATTTCGACGAATTGCCGCAACTGCTCAACGTGATCAGCGGAGACATGAGCCTCGTCGGACCGCGGCCGGAGCGGCCGGAGATCGCCGAGCGCATCCTCGAGGAAGTTCCCGATTTCGACCTTCGCTGTCTGGTGCGCCCCGGCATGGCCGGCCTGGCCCAGAGCCTGGTCGAATACGACTCCCGCCCCGCCGTCAAGTTGCGTTACGACCTCACCTACATGTGCTCGTGGTCCCTCTGGCTCGACATCCGCCTGCTCTTCCGAAGCCTTGCGGCTTCACTTTCGGGAAGCGGGGTTTGACCGGGATTTCTCACCATCTAAGTGGATTCGCAGACAGAGTGTTAATCGAGCGCCCTTCTCCCCACCGCGTTTTTCAGCGGGGGGGAGAAGGTGCCGAAGGCGGATGAGGGGACGTTGGAGCTTGCCGAACAGTGGACTGGTTTCATGCGAGCGCTACAGGGCTCCCCATCTTCGGTAGAGCGCGACATGCGCTCTGGCCGCATCCGACGGTGAAGCGATCGGCTGCGGCGTGCTGGTCGTGAGCCGCCCGGCGGTCCACTCTTCGATGATCCGGGCCAGTCCTGCGGCGCCGCTCTCGAGCGGAGCGAGCCAGCCGCCGCCGTGAAGACGGATTCGCTCGGCCTGCGCACCGAGGTCGAAAGCGGCGGCGGTCACGCCAGCGAGCCACGCTTCCGATAGCGTGAGGCTGAACGACTCGGGGACGATCGACGGCAGCAAAACCAGGCCGATGCCGTGCCGGGCGAGAAGGTGGGGGAGGGTGCCGTTGCGGTAGTAACCGTGAAGCGTGATGTTGGGAACGCGCCGCATCGCCCGAAGCAGATCCTCATCTCCGCCGCCGAAGACGTGCAACCCCCGATCGCCGAGAAGACGGGCGAGCTCCGGCAGCAGGTGGGCGCCCTTGTGACGCTTCACGCTGCCCGCGTAGGCGATGGCGCGTCCTGCTCCGCGAGCCTGAACCCGTGCATCGGTTGAAGGAACACCGGGCTCGATGACCTCTCCGGCGAGATCCGGCAGCGAGAAGAGCAGGCCATGCTGATCGAGAAGAAATCGGGAAGGGAAGATCACACCTGTCGCCGATGCCAGAAGCTTGCGGCCCAGCGTGCGCCGTACGAACTGGGCATCCGTTGCGACGTCCCAGGTCTGCTGTAGACAGCGATGGCAGCGATCGAGGTCCTGCGAATAGAAGCAGAAGCGATGGGGCGGTTCCTCGAGAAGATGCGGGCGGGCGCAGAAGAGTGAAAAGTCGTGAATGCTGACGATGACGCGGATTCCCGACTCGATTAGGCGAAGCGCGGCGTCGATGGGTACGCCATCCATCCCCTCGAAGTGAACCGAGCGCGCGCCGGTGATGGCAAGCGCCTCGCGAATGCCTGTCTCGAGATCGGTCGTTATCCGCCGGGCATGAGCTCTCGGTTCGGAGAGATGCAGAAGGCCGGGCTCGAGAAGGGCGACGCTGCGGAGAGTCCGCTCGACATCCAGCCGCGCGCCGAGTTGTGACTGCACGCCACCCAGCCGCACCGCGGTGCCGGACGCCGCGACGTTCAGAATGGCGGCATCGCCTGCTCCTGAAATGGCTCCGCGCGCGCGCAAGATCGTCGAGTGCAACGCGTCGCCGACCCGTTCGTTCGCTCTGCGAATCGCGGACCGAAATCCTTCGCCCCGAATGACTCTACCGATCGTGCGGATCATGGCTTGATCATGGCTTGCCCGCTGCCAGCACGGCGTCGTAGATCCGTTCGATCTCCGACGCGTGGACGTCGTTGCGCTTCGGCCGAGGGAGGTGTTCTGACCAACGATCGATGATGCCCGGGTCGTCGACGACGCGGAGCAGGAGGCGGCGGAGTGCGGCGGCGTCGCCGACGGGGAAGAGCTCACCACACTCGCCCGGCGCGAACATCTCGGAGAGCGCCCCCCCTTCCGAAGCGATCACGGGAACACCGCAGGTCATTGCCTCCCTCGCGGCCAAGCCAAACGATTCCAGGCCAATCGAGGGGACGAGCAATACATCCATGGAGGCGAACACCTTCGCTTTCTCACCCTCCCGGAAACTGCCCTCGAAGAGGATGCGGGCGCCGCCTGCTCGCTGGAGATCGGCCACGTAATCGGGGAATGCAGTGACGTCGCCCCAGATGTGCAATGAGGCTTGCGACGGATCGAGGCCGCGCATCGCTTCGACGGCGACGTGGACCCCCTTGTGCGGTGCGATCGATCCCACATAGCCGAAGCGGATCGGCCGGTGCGCCGGAGCCCGCGGCTGGCGTGGTATGTCCACGCTGACGCCGTATGGGATCACGTGAAATGGCTTCGAAGCCGGGATCACCTCGGCCCGCAAATAGTCGTCACGGATGGCCTTCGAGCCGGCCACGTAGACATCGCAGGCGCGGATGGCAGCGCGCGCGGCCCTTCTTCGAGCAATGTGCAGCAGGCCATTTGTGAGGCGCGCCGGAGCGACCTTGGTGAGCGTGGCGCAACGCGCGCATTTGGCCGCGGCCGGCCCGCTGCATCGCTTTCCGTCGCGGTCGAAGAGGTTCACGCGCGCGCACAGAAACCACCAGTCCTGAATCTGCAACACGATCGGAATGCCCAGCCGTTTGGCCACCTTCGCCAACGAGAATGCGTGTCCGGCCAGGTGATGGATATGTAGGAGGTCGGGGCGCTCGGCTTTCAGGAAGCGCTCGAAGTCGCGCTCGATGGCGCGGTCGTGAATGGCGTTCCTGCGAAACGGATTCCGGGCCGTGAAGTTGTTCGTA
>DATLWH010000441.1:0-3161 GCA_035576505.1 Thermoanaerobaculia bacterium
TCCGAAGGTAATCGCGCGTTCCGGACGTGGCCAGGACCTTGAACCCGAGCCGCGCCAGGTCTCTGGCCAGCTGCACCACCACCGGCCGCTTGTCGTTGTCGTTGACCGACATGAAGGCCGTGCCGCCGAGCGGGAGATCGATGCCGGCGCCGAGGAGCGCCTTGGCGTAGGCCTCACCGAACGTCGGGGCGGAGCCCATCACTTCGCCGGTCGACTTCATCTCCGGCCCCAGCACCATGTCTTCGCGCGGAAACCGGCCGAACGGAAAGACGGGCGCTTTCACGAAATAGTCGACGACGCGCGGCTCATGGGTGAGCTCCAGTTCCTGCAGCGACATTCCGGCCATCACCTTCGCCGCAATCTTCGCGAACGGAACACCGGTGGCCTTGGACACATACGGCACGGTCCGCGACGCGCGCGGGTTCACTTCGAGCACGTACAGATCGCCGTGATAGATCGCATATTGCACGTTCATCAGGCCGACCACCTTCAGAGCCTTGGCCAGTTGCACGGTGCGGCGGCGCACGCGGTCCTGTTCACGGAGGCCGATGATGTAGGGCGGAATCACGGTCGACGAATCGCCGGAGTGAATGCCTGCCTCTTCGATGTGCTCCATAACGCCGGCGATCACGACGTCGTGGCCGTCGGAGATGGCGTCCACATCGAGCTCGATGGCATCTTCGAGAAAGCGATCGATCAGGATCGGATGTCCCGGGGCCGCCTCCATGGCGTAGCCGATGTACTCGCGCAGGTTCGACTCGTCGTAGACGATGGCCATGGCCCGGCCCCCGAGCACATACGAGGGGCGGACGACGACCGGAAATCCGATGCGGCGCGCCACCTCGATCGCTTCCGCTTCGGACATGCCTGTGCCGTGCTCCGGCATCAGGATCTCGTGCTCGCGGGCCAGCGCGCCGAATCGCTCGCGGTCTTCGGCGATATCGATCGATTCGACCGACGTTCCCCACATCGGCACGCCGGCGGCGGCCAGCGATTTGGCCAGCTTCAGCGGCGTCTGCCCGCCGAACTGCACGATCACGCCCACGGGCTTCTCGAGCTCGACGATCTCCAGCACGTCTTCGAGCGTGAGCGGCTCGAAATAGAGCCGGTCGGAGGTGTCGTAGTCGGTAGACACCGTCTCCGGGTTGCAGTTGACCATTATGGTCTCGAAGCCGATCTCCCGAAGCGCGAACGAGGCGTGGACGCAGCAGGTGTCGAACTCGATCCCCTGCCCGATACGATTCGGCCCGGAGCCAAGGATCATCACCTTGCGGCGCGAAGTTGGCGCGGCTTCGCATTCCCGCTCGTAGGTCGAGTAGAGATACGGCGTCGTGGCCTCGAATTCGGCGGCGCACGTGTCGACCCTCTTGTAGACGGGGCGTACGCCGAGCGCGTGGCGCTGTTTGCGGACGTCATCCTCGGATTGCTTCGTCAGCACGGCGATCTGTTTGTCGCTGAAGCCTTCGCGCTTGAGCTCGCGTGTCCTCTCGACCGTCAGGGTCTCGCCGGGGGTGACACGGCGTTCCATCTCCACGATCTTGCGAATCTCGCGAAGGAACCAGCAGTCGATCGACGAGATGGCGTTCACCTCATCGACAGTCATCCCGGCGCGGAAGGCGTCCCCAACGGCAAAGATGCGCTCGGGCTGCGGCGTGCGCAGAAGCGTCTCGGCTTGATCGCGGTCGTAGCCGCGGCTCTCCAGGCCGGCCACGCCGATCTCGAGCGAACGGAGGCCTTTCTGCAGCGCTTCGTTGAACGTTCTGCCGATGGCCATCGACTCGCCGACCGACTGCATCGACAGGCCGAGCGTCGGCGGCGTCTGGCGAAACTTCTCGAAGGCGAAGCGGGGAAGCTTCACCACGACATAGTCGATCGTCGGCTCGAACGACGCCGGGGTCTTCTTGGTGATGTCGTTCGGGATCTCGTCGAGCGTATAGCCGGCTGCCAGCTTGGCGGCGAACTTCGCGATCGGGAAGCCGGTGGCCTTGGAAGCCAGCGCCGAGGAGCGCGAGACGCGCGGGTTCATCTCGATGGCCAGGCGTCGTCCCGTGGCCGGATGGACCGCGAACTGGATGTTCGACCCGCCCGTCTCCACGCCGATGGCACGGATGATCCGCTTGGCCTCGTCGCGCATGGCCTGGTACTCGCTGTTGGTCAGCGTCTGCTGCGGCGCCACGGTGATGGAGTCGCCGGTGTGGACGCCCATCGGATCGAGATTCTCGATGCTGCAGACGACGATGACGTTGTCGGCCTTGTCGCGCATGACTTCGAGCTCGAACTCTTTCCAGCCGATGACCGACTCCTCGACGAGCACCCGGTGAATCGGCGAGAGCTCGAGGCCATGGCTGACCACCTCGCGCAGCTCTTCGACGTTGTAGGCGATGCCCCCGCCGGAGCCGCCGAGTGTGAAGGAGGGACGGATGACGAGCGGGTAGCCGATCTGCGCGGCAAACTTCTCCGCGTCATCCTCGGTTGCGGCATAGGCCGAGCGCGGCACTTCCACGCCGATCTCGACCATCTTTTCCTTGAAGAGCTGCCGGTCTTCCGCCGTCTTGATGGCCTCGGCGTTCGCGCCGATCAGCTCAACATTGTGACGGGCCAGAGCGCCGTTCTCGTACAAGGCCATGGCCAGGTTGATCCCGGTCTGGCCGCCGACCGTGGGCAGAATGGCGTCCGGCTTCTCGCGCTCGATGATCCGCTCCAGCGTCTCGGCTGTGAGCGGCTCGATGTACGTCCGGTCGGCGAACTCCGGGTCCGTCATGATCGTGGCAGGGTTCGAATTGACCAGGATGATCCGATAGCCCTCGTCCTTGAGGGCCTTGCACGCTTGCGTGCCGGAGTAGTCGAATTCGCACGCCTGTCCGATGACGATGGGGCCGGATCCGATGATGAGAATGGAGTGGATGTCGGTGCGCTTCGGCATGAGGCGGGCGCATGATACAAGTGATCTAGTGGCATGTGGGCGTCGGGCGTCGGGGGTCGGGTGTCGGAGCATGACCGTGTGGGTTCTTCTTCTACGACCCCCGACGCCCGACGCCCGACCCCCGATAACCGACAACCGTCAACCGCAAACCACTCTCACCATGCAACGCCTCATCTCATGGGACCAATTTGACGTCCGGATCGACGGCGGGAAGCTCAATGCCCTCGCTGCCTCATTC
>DATLWH010000442.1:0-4208 GCA_035576505.1 Thermoanaerobaculia bacterium
CATCACTCGGTTACTGCTGACGTACTCCAGCTTCTTCTGCTGGCCACGCCGGTCAATGGCCAGAGCCAGAATCGGGCCAACGAATTCGTCGGTCGTGAGGATGGTCGCCTCGATGAACGGCTCCTCGATCGAATGGATGTAGGCGGGGTCGGGCATTTTCTGCGGGTTCTCGATCCACAGCTCGTCGCCGTCGGTCTTCTGGACGCGGTAACGCACTCCCGGTGCCGAGGTCAACAGCTCGAGATTGAATTCACGCTCCAGCCGTTCCTGGATGATCTCCATGTGCAGCAGTCCGAGAAAACCGCAACGGAAGCCGAATCCGAGCGCGAGCGAGCTCTCGGGCTCGTAGCTGAAGGAGGCGTCGTTGAGCTTGAGCTTGCCAACCGCGTCGCGCAGGTCTTCGTAGTCGTCAGTATTGATCGGGAAGATGCCGGCGAAGACCATCGGCTTCACTTCCTGAAAGCCGGGAAGCGGGGGCGGAGAGGCGTTTGAGGTCGTGATCGTGTCGCCGATCTTGGCCTGCACGATGTCTTTGATGTTGCCGGAGAGGAATCCGACCTCCCCCACGCCGAGGCGATCGACCGCCTTCGCTTTCGGCGTGTAGATCCCCAGCTCGGTGACTTCGTAAACGCGGTCGGTGGAAAGGAACTTGATCTTCATCCCTTTGCGCATCTCGCCGTCGACGATGCGCACGAGGCACATGACGCCGCGGTAGGAGTCGTACCAGGAGTCGAAAAGCAACGCGCGCAGCGGTCCGTCGGGGTTCCCTTTCGGCGCGGAGATCTTCGTGACGATCTTCTCGAGGATCTCGTCGACTCCGATCCCCGACTTGGCCGACGCCAGAACGGCGTCGTGGGCATCGAGGCCGATCACGTTCTCGATCTGCTCGCGCACTTTCTCAGGCTCGGCCGAGGGAAGATCGACTTTGTTGATCACGGAGAGGATGTCGAGGCTGTTGGCGATGGCCAGGTAGCTGTTGGCGAGCGTCTGCGCCTCCACACCCTGAGTGGCGTCGACGACGAGCACCGCCCCCTCGCACGCGGCCAGACTGCGCGAGACCTCGTAGGAGAAGTCGACGTGACCCGGGGTGTCGATCAGGTTGAAGACGTAGTCCTGACCGTTTTGCGCGTGGTATTGGAGGTTGACCGCGCGCGCTTTGATGGTGATGCCGCGCTCTCTCTCCAGATCCATGTCATCGAGCATCTGCTCGTGCATGTCCCGGCCTTCAACCGCGCCGGTCTTCTGCAGCAGACGATCCGAAAGCGTCGTCTTGCCGTGGTCGATGTGGGCGATGATCGAGAAATTGCGGATGAACTTGGGGTCAGGCATTGCGCGGCGGTCCGTCTAACACCAACGGAGGTGTTTGTCATCCATCGCTACAACATCTTCTCCACGATCACCACGTCACGCCACACGCCGTCCAACGTCCCGTGCCGTTCGTAAACGCCTACCTCGCGAAACCCGACGGAACGCAGCAGACCGCGGCTGGCAGCGTTCTCGACGAAGACACGAGAGACCAGCTTCCAGAAACCGGCGGCGCGAGCTGCAGTGAAAAGCGCTTCCATTGCCGCACGTCCGGCTCCGCGGCCACGCGCGGCGCGGGAGGCATAGACCGAGAACTCGGCGATGCCGGCGTAGCAGTCGCGGGGGCGATACGTCGACGTCGCGGCGAAGGCGATTACCTGGCCGTCCTCGTCCTCGACGACCACGACAGGATGGCGTCCATCGAGCCACCGCACCACATCCTCCGCGGTGCGGTGTCGCGTCTCGAATGTCGCCACCCGGTCATCGATTCCCTCGTTGTAGATGCGCGCGATCGCCGAGGCATCGGCGACCGCGGCATCGCGCGTCTTCATTTCCCGGTCAGTTCCTTCACGAGGCCGTTCACTCCGTATACCTTCCGGAGCGCATCGAGAATGCCGGCCGAGTGCACGGCCACGGCCCGTCCCTGGCGCTCGTCGAACTGGTAGTCCCACGGCAGCGACTGGATGTTGCCGTCGAAGATGATGCCGACGAATTCGTTATTGCGGTTTACGACCGGGCTGCCGGAGTTGCCGCCGATGATGTCGGCGGTCATGACGAAGTTGTAAGGCGTCTTGTCATTCTCGAGGAGCGGCTTCTTCGAGATCCACGATGCCGGCAGCTTGAACTCGCCCTCGTTGCCATGCTCGGCAGCGTGTGCGAACGTGCCGCCGATCTCGGTCCCCCAGGGAACAGCCTGGCCATTCTCAGTGAACCCTTTGACCGTACCGAAGGAGAGCCGCAGCGTGAATGTGGCATCCGGATACGTCTCGCCGCCGCCGGTCTTGAATTGCGCATTGGCGATCTTTGCGTACGACTGGCGCAGTACCTCGGCGATGTTGTCGTCGTACTGCTTGCGCAGCTCGCGGGCACGGGCATCGACCATGCGCGCGACCTGGATCATCGGATCCGTCGACGCGTCTACCGCCGCTTTGCCGCCCTCACCGAGAGCCTTGCGGACTGCCACGTCGCGCAGTTTCGTGCCGCGCACCAGCTCGGAGGCGCGCTCCTGCGGTGATTTGCCGGCCAGCACCTGGTGCACGAGCGGGTCGTTCGGCGCCATCTCGAGCAGGTTTGAAAGCGAATCGGCAAGTGTGACGATCTCCAGGTCTTCGTAAATCGGAGCCTCGGAGTAAAGGTCCTGTTTCAGCGAGGGGAGGTTTGACTCGCGATACTCGCGAAGACGCTCGCCGTTCGGCTTCGCCGATTCATCGCCGAGGCGGAGCAGGGTCTTGGCCTTCTGGAAAAGGGCGCTGTTGAAGGCCAGGCCGCCCTCGATGAAGCGAAACTCGACATAGATCTGGCGGTAGGAGGCGATGGCGGCGTCAACGTTCTGCCAGGCATCGCCATAGGCTGCGCTGAGCTGCGGGTCGGAAGTCACCTTCTGACGCAGGGCGGTCTCGGTGGCTGCCTTCGCTCGTAAGACGGCGGGATCCTGCAGGCCGGCGATCCGGCCGAGGTAGGCCTTGCGCGAGTTCTTGATGCTGAACAGATCGTCATGAGCCCGGCGATCGTTCTCGATGCTGCGCTGCGCGTAGTTGGTGAGCAGCACTTCGCGGCGGCGGAGAATGTTCAACGTGAACGGATAGGCGACATCGCGGAAGAACTGCAGGTGCGTCATCGTGTTGAGGCGGCTCGTCGATCCCGGATGACCCGAGACAAACACGAGATCGCCGTCCTTCGCTCCGCTCTCGCTCCACTTCAGGTAATCGGCCGGATGCACCGGCTTGTCGTTCTCGTACGCGCGGAAGAAACAGACGTCGAGGTCATAGCGGGGATACTCGAAGTTGTCGGGATCGCCGCCGAAGAACGCGATGCCGACTTCCGGCGCGAAGACCAGGCGCACGTCGGTGTATTTCTTGTAGCGGTAGAGGTGGTATTCGCCGCCCTGGAAGAGCGTCACAACGTCGCTGCGGAGGCCCGTCTTCTGAACGGACTCCTGCTCGATCGCGCTCATCACGGAGCGGCGTGCCGCCTGGGCGGCGGCGGTGGTCATGCCCGGCGTCACGGAGGCGTTGACCCGCGGCGTGACGTCTTCGATCGACTGCAGCACGTTGAGCTCGAGATCGACGCATTTCACCTCGTCGGCAGGCGTCTTGGCGTAGTAGCCGGTGGTGACATAGTCATGATCCTTCGTAGAGATCTTGGCCAGACAGTCGAGACCGACGTGATGGTTCGTCAACGCCAGACCGTCTGCCGATACGAAGGAGCCAGACCCGCCGCTGTTGAACCTGATCGAGGACTTCTGCAGATGATCGAGCCACGCCTGGGTTGGCTCGAAGTTATAACGCTGCTTGAAGATGGTGTTCGGCGTGTGGTTGAAGAGCCACATCCCTTCGTCCGCCGCGAGCGGCAGAGCGAGGGTCAGAACGAGGATCGTGAGGAAAGACTTGCGCATCAATGTTGCCTCCAGTCAATTTGCGAGCGGGATTCTACGCACAAACGGCTATCGCCAGTTCGCGACGAGCGTTAATGGCGACGAATCGGCCTCGCCGCCATTCGCGATGACACGACCGTCGCCTGTGAGATCGTAGTCGGACGACGAGCCGGGGTTGACGTCGAGACGGAAGCGGGTGCGCGTCGCGGTCACGGCGAATCCGCCCCTGCTCTGAACGTCAACCTCGGTGAGCGTGTTGTCGTTGGTGAGGTAGTCCAGGTGCGCACCGTCCGGCGACCAGCGCGAGGAA
>DATLWH010000443.1:0-4369 GCA_035576505.1 Thermoanaerobaculia bacterium
AGGAGGCGGTTGACGATGAAGCCGGAGTTGTCACGCGCGGACACGGCCTCTTTGCCGAGCGATTTCGCAAACTTGAAGGCCCGATCGAACGTTTCGTCGCTGGTCAGGATCGTGCGTACCACCTCGACGAGTTTCATCAGCGGCACGGGGTTGAAGAAGTGCATGCCGACGAACTGCTTGGGCCGCGCCGTGGCCATCGACAGCTCAGTGATGGTCAGCGAGGAGGTGTTCGAGGCGAAGATGGCATCCTTCTTCACGATCTTGTCGAGTGCCGCGTAGGTCTCTTTCTTCAGCTCCGCGTTCTCGATGATGGCCTCGATGACGATGTCGCAGCCGGCCAGATCGTCGAGACTGGTCGTCCCCTTCAACCGGGACATGCAGGCGTCCTTGTCAGCCGCCTGCAGCTTGCCTTTCTCGACGAACTTGCCGAGGGACTTGTCGATCCCGGCCAGGCCCTTATCGAGAAACTTCTGTTCCACTTCGCGCACGACGGTCTCGTAGCCGGCCTGCGCCGCGATCTGCGCGATCCCCGACCCCATGAGACCGCAGCCGAGAACGCCCACCTTTTTGATTTCAGACATAGCTCCTGACTCCTTTGCAGCGGCGCATTCTAGCCGAGTGATGCATCATTGCCGTGTGACGCGCCTCAAGCCGCAAGTACGCTTGCTCGCCTTCGCCTCGCTGCTGAACGACTCGGCCAGCGAGATGATCTATCCACTGCTGCCGGTGTTCCTGACGACGGTGCTCGGCGCAACGCCGGTGACGGTCGGGGTGATCGAAGGGGCGGCGGACGGGCTGGCCTCGATCCTCAAGCTCGTAGCGGGGACGATCTCGGACCGGATGCCGCGGCGCAAGCCGCTGGTGGTGGGCGGCTACGCGCTCGCTGCCGCCTCGAGAGCGCTGATCGCCGTGGCCGGCCGGTGGCCGGCGGTGCTGACGGCGCGCCTCATCGACCGGACCGGCAAGGGAATCCGTTCCGCGCCCCGCGACGCCATCATCGCCGACGTCACGCCCGCCGAGGACCGGGGCCGCGCCTTCGGCTTTCAGCGCGCCCTCGATCACACCGGCGCCGTGCTCGGGCCTCTGATGGCGCTCTTCTTCATCGACGTCATCCACATCCCGATGCGGACGCTTTTCATGATCGCCGTGGTACCGGGCGCGATCGGCGTGGCCATGCTCCTGCTCTTTCTCCGCGAAGAGCCGCGCGCCCCAAAACCACCGAGCAACTCTGCAACCGAGCAACCGAGTAACCTCCCCGGCAACTTCTGGCTGGCCATCACCGCCATCGCCCTTTTCTCGCTCGCCAATTCAAGCGACGCGTTTCTGATCCTGCAGGCACATGCGGCCGGCGTCTCCACGGCCATGCTGCCGGCGCTCTGGGCCGCGCATCACGTGATCAAGTCGCTCTTCTCCACGCGCGCCGGAGCGCTGTCGGACCGCATCGACCGCCGGCTGCTGCTCATTGCCGGCTGGACGTTCTACGCCGCGATCTACGTAATCTTCCCCTTTGCGCGGTCGCTGTCGTTTTTCGTCGTGCTCTTCGTGCTCTACGCCATCCCGGGCACGCTTTCCGAGGGGGCCGAGCGGGCCTGGATCAGCGACATCGTTCCGGCCGACGCGCGCGGAAAGACCTTCGGCATCTACTACCTGGCCAACGGCCTCTGCGTTCTGGCGGGCACGGTGCTCTTCGGCGAAATCTACGAGCACGTCTCGCCGCAGGCGGCGTTCTGGACCGGGGCGGGGTTGGCGGTGGCGGCGGCGGGGGCGGTGTTGGTGGTGCCGAAGAAGCGCGGATGACGTCGGGGGTCGGGGGTCGGGGGTCGGAGGGATAAAGGCAGAAGGATGAAGGATGAATAGAAGCGCGTTCATCACTCAGACTTCATCACTAAGACTTCATCCTTCAGACTTCATCCTTCAGACTTCATCCTTCATCCTTCATCCTTCATCCTTCATCCTTCGTTTCCGACCCCCGACCCCCGACTCCCGCAACTACGTCCACTCCTCCCGCCCCGTCCGTCCCTTGCCAGGCATCCGTCCGCCCTTCCGCCGTTCGACGTCGGGGACGTAAATGTCGCGGTGAGGGCGCGTTCTGTCGAGCTTCTCGATGAAGCGAATGGCTTCGTCGATCACGTCATCGAAGGTCTTCACGGGCGGTTCGGCGTTCTCCCGCAGCTTGGCGATATGGGCGCGGAAGCGTTGCGCCTTCCCGCGGGCTTCGGCGACGCGGGCACCAAACTCGGCGCTGGCGTTCGTCTTCTCGAGCAGATGGCGCTGCAGTTCGGGGATCGTCTCGACGTGGCTGCAGAAGAGAATGACATCGCTGCCGGCCATCAGGGCGCGCTCGGAGAGGATCTCGTACGAGGCCAGGTCGGAGACGGCGTGCATCTCCATGTCGTCGGTCATGGCTAAGCCTTCGAAGCCGATGGCGTCGAGCAGCTCGCGCGTGAGGCGCCGGCTGAGCGTGGCCGGGGTGGCGGGATCGTCGATCTTCGGGTAGGTGCCGTGGCCGACCATGATCGCTCCCGCCTCGTTGCCGAGCCGCGCGAAGGGGACGAGATCGCGGCGCATCAGCTCCTCGCGCGAACAATCCATGACTGTCGCTCCGTAGTGCGGATCGCCCGAGCCGAGTCCGATGCCGGGGAAGTGCTTGAGACAGGCGGCGGTGCCGGTGGCGTGCAACCCTCGCAGGAAGGCACCCGCCAGCGCCACCACCGAATCGGCATCGCTGCCGAACATGCGGCGCTCCAGCCCCTTCGGCGAATCGTGGCCGCGGATGTCGACGACCGGCGCGAGATCGACTTCGACGTCGAACCAGCGCAGGGCCATCCCAATCACCCGTCCGCACCACCGCGACAGCTCCACCGGCTCCTCCCCTTCACCGAAGGCCTCGGCGCTCGGCAGCCCTGGGATGAGATGGCGCAGGCGGTCGACGCGCCCGCCTTCCTCATCGATCATGAAAAGGGGCGGTGCGGCGGGAGCGATGGACTTGATCTCGGCAACCAGTTCCCGCAGCTCCTGCGCCTCACCGATGTTGCGTCCGAAGAGGACGACGGCATAGGGGGTGGTCTCGCGCAGGATGCGCCGTTCGAGATCTGTGAGTGATGTTCCGGTCAGACCGATTCCGAGGAGGTCAGTGGGCATGAGGTGGAATCGTAGCATTCACGAATTGCGCCGCGGACGCAGCGCGTGATCGGTTGTCGGTTCAGCCGCGCAGCTTCTCTTTCAGCTTCGCTAGTTCATTCAACGCCTGAATCGGCGTCAGCGCTTCCGGCTCGAGCGCGCGCAGGGCATCGAGCACGCCCCGCTCGCGCGTGTCGAAAAGAGACAGTTGCGGCGAAGGACTGCCGCCGGTGCGCTTCTGCGTCTCGGCGACGACATCGCGTTCCTTCCGCTCCAGCGTCACCAGGATCTCCCGGGCACGCTCGATGATCGTCCGCGGGATACCGGCCAGCTTGGCCACCTGGATTCCATAGCTCTTGTCCGCCGCTCCCTCCACGACCTTGCGCAGAAAGATGATCTGCTCGTTCCACTCCTTGACGGCAACGCTGTAGTTGGCAACACGCGGCCGGGTCTTGGCGAGATCGGTGACCTCGTGGTAATGCGTGGCGAAGAGAGTGATCCCTCCGCGGGAAGGATTGTCGTGGAGGTACTCGATGATGGCCCAGGCAAGCGAGAGACCGTCGAACGTGGCCGTGCCGCGGCCCACTTCATCGAGGATGATGAGCGAACGGTTGGTGGCGTTGTTGAGGATGTTGGCCGTCTCGTGCATCTCCACCATGAACGTCGACTCGCCACGGGCGAGCTGGTCGGACGCTCCTACGCGCGTGAAGATCCGGTCGAAGATCCCCAGGCGCGCCTTCGCCGCGGGAACGAAGCCGCCGATCTGATTCAGCAGGACGATCAAGGCCACCTGACGAAGGTAGGTCGACTTGCCGCCCATGTTCGGGCCGGTGATGATCTGGATTCCGTTGCGGTCGCGGTCGATGTCACTGTCGTTGGGGATGAATCGCTCGGCGGCGATGGCCTCGATGACAGGATGCCTTCCTTCTTCGATGCAGATTTCGGCCCCGTCGGACAACGATGCCCGGACGTAGCGGTTGCGCACCGCGATCGTGGCCAGCGAGGAGATGGCGTCGACCTCTCCGACGGCGCGGGCCGTGGCCAGGATCGCGCCGCTCTTGTGCGCCACGGCATCGAGCAGTTCCTCGTACAGCCTCGTCTCGATGACGATGGCCTTCCCTTCGGCACCGACGATCTTCTCTTCCAGCACCTTCAGATCGGGGGTGATGAAGCGCTCGGCGTTGACGAGCGTCTGCTTGCGGATGTAGTCGTCCGGCACCTTGGCCAGGTTCGACTTCGACACTTCGAT
>DATLWH010000444.1:0-6438 GCA_035576505.1 Thermoanaerobaculia bacterium
AGGCGGTCTCGGATCTGATCCAGAAGAGCGAGCACGGCATCCGCTCGATCTTCCTGCTCAAGATGGCAGGCACCGATCAGCAGCGCCACGCCATGATCAAGGACATGCAGATGGACCCGATCTCGCGCCGCATGACGCACATCGATTTCGTGCGCGTGGTGATGGACGAGCTGATCCGCGTGACGGTTCCGGTAAACCTGACCGGAAGCTCCATCGGCGTCAAAGAGGGGGGCATCCTCGACTGGCAGATGCGCGATCTCCACGTCGAGTGTCTCCCGAGTGCCATTCCGGACAAGATCGACGTCGACATCACAGACCTCGGTGCGCATCAGCAGGTCCGCATCTCCGACCTGACGTTGCCCGAAGGCGTGAAGATCGAGGAAGACCCTCACCGCGTCATCGTCGGCGTCACAACGGCCCGTGCCGAGGTGGTTGCGGAAGTGGTTGCGGCGGTCGAACCGGCCGTGGCCGAGCCGGAAGTCATCAAGAAGGGCAAGACCGAGACCGAAGAGTAACGCCTCGACCCCATCAATTCGCTTACGATTGCGCCCCGCGGAAACGCGGGGCGTTTTTGCGTCTGGAGGAAGCGATGGCCCGCCTTACGAAGCTCAGCAAAGACCAGGTCACCGGCGAGATCCGTGAGAAGTTCGCGCAGATCGGCGCCCAGCGGGGCAATGTGCCGAACATGTTCCGCGTCTACGCCCACCGGCCGGAGATTTTGAAAAGCATGCTGGCGCACCTCAACGCCGTCACGAACACGGGCACGGTCCCGGTGCGTACGAAGGAGCTGGTGGCCACGCTGGTCTCCCGCCTCAACGCCTGCGAATACTGAAACCGCTCCCATACCGCGCAGGCTGCGCGGCACGGAGCGACGGACGACCAGATGACTGTTCTGCTCGACTTCGAGAACGGACCCTTCGACGAAAAGGAAAAGGCGGCCCTGGCGTACGCAAAGCAGCTCACGGCCGACGCGCACAAGGTCGACGATGCCTTGTTCGCGCGGCTCAGGCAGCACTATGACGAAGGAGAGATCGTCGAGATTTCGGCGATGGCAGGATTGTTCAACTACTTCAACCGGGTGAATGACGCTCTGCTGATGGAGCCGACGATGCCGGGTGAAGGTCTGTGAGACGTTTCGTTTTCCGCCCCATATGGCAATGTTCAAAATCTCAGAAACGGTGAAACCAACTATGAAATCGACCCTGGCCACGCTCTGCGCACTCGCCCTGTTGGCGGCATGCGCGAAGCAGGAAACCACGCTTACCAATGCAGCGAAGCCGCAGAAGAAGGCGGCCTCTTCAACCGCTTCAACACCGAAGACGGCGAAAGAAGAGCCGGCCGATCTCGCGCCCGCCCGCACCGACGTGGGCGACCCGATGCCGGCTTACTCGGCGACGTATCTCGACGGCAAGCCGCTGAATCTCGCCAACGAGAAGGGGAAGGTCGTCTTCCTGAATGTCTGGGCGACGTGGTGCGGACCGTGCCGCTTCGAGACGCCGGAATTGCAGGCGCTCCAGAATCAATACGCCGCGAACGGCCTCGATGTGATCGGTGTGAGCGTCGATGAGGGCGATACCGCTGCGGTCAAGACCTTCGTCGCCGAGCAGAAGATCACCTACGGGATCGCCGTCGATCCTGAGAGCCGCATCGCCAATCTCGTGCAGACGACCGTTCTGCCGACCTCGCTGCTCATCGACCGCGGCGGCAAGATCATCTGGCGCCAGATCGGCGCCATCATGCCGAACGATGCCAAGTTGAAAGCAGCCGTGGAGAAGGCGGTCGCGGAGAAGCGGTAAGGGCGCCTTCGGCGCGGAGTCAGACCTTGCGCCGGTCGGGAGTCACACGGTCGACGGCACGGCGCTCGCGCTGGCGCTGGATGAACTCGCGCACGTTGCGGGCAATGTGGTCGGCCAGAAGCCGAAGCGGCACATAGGCAAGGCCGATGGCGAGAACCACTGCGAGCGCGGCAATGAGAAGAACGATGATGACGGACATGCGCATTATCCATAGAGCAAAGTCCGCGCCGTCCGCGATGCCGGCAGAGGTTGGCAGACACACGGTCTCGTGGGATCGCGGTCTCGTGGTGACGCAGTGCGTTGGGAGGGTCCCCCGCGAGACCTCGCGACCTCGCTACCCCCGAAACCTCGCTACCCCCCAACCGCCTCACTGAAACCACGACCCTCCATTGATGTCGATGGTCACGCCGTTGAGGTAGTCGCCCATGGGCGAGGCCAGGAAGAGAATGACGCCGGCCACGTCGCCGACGCTGCCCACCCGGCCCAGGGGAATCTGGCTGATGATCTCCTGGCGATGAGCCTCCAGCTCCGGCTTGGCCATCTCCGTTTCGATGAAGCCGGGAGCGACGCAACTGGCCACGATGTTGTGCCGGGCGCAGGCGCGGGCGATGGAGCGGGTGAGGTTGACGAGCGCCGCTTTCGACGCGCCGTAGTCGGCGAACTCGGTCTCGCCGCGGAAGGCAGCGCGCGAGGCGACGTTGATGATCTTTCCGCCGCCGGTGCGGCGCATGGCACGCATGGCCAGCCATGCGGCGTTGGCCGCGGCGAAGACGTTGAGGTCGAACGTACGGCGCCAGCCGCGTTGCCAGGCGTCGTAATCGTCGCCGTCGAAAGGGTTGTATTCGAAGATGGCGGCGTTATTGACGAGAATGTCGATCGTTCCGAAGTGCGACACCGCCTCGTCGATCATCCGCTTCAGCGCTTCCGGATCGGCAACGTCGGCTTTGATGGCGATGGCTCGCTCGCCGATCTCGCTCACGACCGCATCGGCCGCGGCATCGCTGCCGTGATAGTTGACGACCACACGCGCGCCCGCTGCCGCCATCCGCCGGGCTGTCTCGGCGCCGATGCCGCGCGAACCGCCTGTGATCACGGCTGTTTTGCCGCTGAGATCGAGCGATGTCTTCGGATTCACGTCCATCAGGTATCCTCGGCGGCGGAGTTTATGCGATGACCCATGAAGTGACGTTCTACACCCGGCAGGACTGCCAGCTCTGCGATGCCGCGGAAGCCGCGGTGCGCGCGGCCGGAGTTCTCCACCAGTTGCCGCTGTCGATCACCGTTGTCGATATCGATGAGGACCCGCTGCTGCGGGAGAAGTTCACCGACGACGTACCGGTGATTTTCGTCGATGGGGAAGAAGCGTTCCGGCATCGCGTGACCGCGGACGGACTGGCGGCCTGGATTCGCAAGCGTGAGCCGCAGAAGGCGCTCGCGGACGAGAAATGCGTCCCTTGCAGCGGCGGCGTGCCGGCCTTGAAAGGGGAGGAGCTTGCCGCTCTTCTGCGCACGCTCGGCGGCGATTGGCGCGTCGTCGACCAGCATCATCTCGAGAAGGAGTTCACCTTCCCCGATTTCGCGCAGGCGCTCGCGTTCACCAACCGCGTCGGCGCCATCGCCGAGGCCGAAGGCCACCATCCCGATATCTACCTGGCCTGGGGGAAGGTACGCGTGACGATCTGGACGCACAAGGTCGACGGGCTCACGCGAGCGGATTTCGTGCTCGCGGCGAAGGCGGATGTAGCGCGGTAGCGGGGTCGCGCGGTCGCGCGGTCTCGGGGTGGTCGTCGGGTTACTACTGGTTGCAAGGTCGCAAGGTTGCTGAGTTGCTGGGTTACGCCGTTGGGAGCAACCGACTAGCTCGGTTACCTGAAACCAAGAGCGGGCAGCCCGCCAACTCCGAGACTGCGAGACCGCGCAACCCAGCAACAAAGCAACCCAGCAACCACTGCGTCAATCGTTACTCGTCTTCCACGCCTCTCTCTCCACCTTCCAGGCATTGCCTTCTTTGACCATGGTGATCGTGCCGTTCGAGACCTGGTTGTCGTCTTTCCCGGTCGCGAGGAGCGTGGCGCTGTTGCCGTTGATGGCGCCGCCGGTGACTTTGACGCCCTTGGGCTGCATGGCCTGCAACATGGGGAAGAGCTTCTTGAAGTCGGGGTCGGCCGCGGCTTCTTTGGCGCGCTCGGAGGCGACGCCGGCGAGGAAGGCTTTCATGTCGCCGCTGGCCATGACCTTGAGGTAGGCCATGTACGCTTTCCCGGGTTCTCCGCCGCCGGCAGGCAGCGGTGTTCCTTTGAGCGCGGGCGGTGGCGCGGGGGCGGCCGGCTTGCCGATGGGAAGATCGAAGGTGGCGTTGTACTGGTAGTGCTCGTCGAAGAAGTCGTCCGGCTTGGGCAGCCCGATCGAGCCGGCGACATGGGTGTCGGTTCTCGCGGTCAGGTTGAGCTTCTGCATCCCCGTGGCCGAAAACTGCTTCATCTTCTTGAATGCCGGGCTGAAGACCGTCCCGCTGATGATCTGCTTGTCGGCATCGATCGTCGCGGTAAAGCCGCTCAGTTGCTCCTTATCCTGCGCCTGCATCAGCTCCATGTCGTCGGAGGCTGCGGCGGGGGAGAGCTCCTTATCGGTCACGATCACGAGCAGCACGGTCTTCTTCTTGTCGAACGGATCCTTGCGCATCTGCGCGTAGGCGTGTTTGAGCGCGAACGTCTTGCCGTTCGCGGTGAGCGAGCCGTCGACCTTGCCGTCGGCGGCGAGCGCGGGGAGGGAGAAAGCGAGGAGAACGAGAGCGAGTGACGATCGGAACCGATCCATGATCCATAACCTCCGGTTTACATGTCGTGTGAGAGAGAAGTATCGGCAAGATACTCCGCCTCGCCGCGGGCTTCTGTGACGCAGGTCAACAGCTATGATTCTTCGAAAGGTGGAAGCGCGCATTCGATTACGGCCGCTGCTCGCGGCGCTTCTTCTGATCGCGGCCTGCCGCAAACTGCCGCCGACGTTTCAGGAGCCGCGCACGGGACTGCGCTTCGTGCTCATCCCCGCCGGGCGGTTTGCAATGGGCTCGCCGGCAGGCGAACTGGGACACCGAGACGATGAGACGCTTCACAGCGTGACGCTGACGCGGCCGTTTTACGTCTCTACGACCGAGGTTACGCAGGAGCAGTGGCGAGCGGTCATGGGTGATGACCCCAGTCATTTTCGTGGACGCAACCTGCCGGTGGAGAGCGTCACCTGGTTCGAGGTACAGGAGTTTCTGCGCCGGCTCAGCACCTCGGCTGGACGGCATTTCAGGCTGCCGACGGAAGCCGAATGGGAGTACGCCTGCCGCGCCGGCTCGACCAGCCCGTACAGCTTCGGCGCGCAGATCTCGACCAACAGGGCGAACTACGACGGCCGTTATCCGATGCCTGGACAGTCGGCGGGGCTCTATCGAGGCGCGCCGACGCCCGTGGCGTCATTCCCACCGAATGCCTGGGGTCTCTATGACATGCACGGCAACGTCTGGGAGTGGTGCGCCGACGAATATTGCCCGTACCCGTTGTCCGCAATCTCCGATCCCTTGGAAGCATGCGGTAGCCCGTACAGAGTGATCCGCGGCGGGAGTTGGTATTTCGGCGCGGACAGCGCTCGCAGTGCGCTGCGGTACACGCACGAACCGCGGCTGCGCGGCTTCAGCATCGGCTTCCGAGTCGCTTGCGATCGAGGGTAGCGGAGAGTGGTCGCCCGTCGAGTCGTCGTCGTGCGCGATGATCAGTCTTGTCAATGGCGATGTCGCCCGTCGTGACCGGCCACCAGGTTCCCGACGACGGCGTCGAACGATCTCGACGCCTGCGTCCAATTCCCCAACACCTGCGTCCGACTTCGGGTCGACGGCGTCCAACCTTCTCGATGCCAGCGTCTCACGCTCTCGACACCTGCGTCCGTATCCGCGACGAACGCGTCCAATCGTCTCGATACTGGCCTCCAATCTCATGGATACTCGCGTCCAACCTGCTGGACGCGAACATCCAATCTACTGGACGTTCGTGTCCAACACTATCGACGACAGCGTCCAACCTACTTGACGTTCGCGTCCAATGCTCTCGACGCCGGCGTCCACTCGCTCGACGACCGCGTCCACTACCCCCGACGCTGGTGTCCAACCTCCTCGACGCCGGCGTCCATGTTGACTACGCGCACGTCCAGCTCATGGACGATGACGTCCAGCTTATCGACGCTTGCATCCAGGATCGACGACGCCGGCCTCTGGCCGAGGCCTCTGGCCAGGGGCTTAAACCAGGCCGCGCTCTCTCAGCTCGTGCTTGACGAAGGCGTACATGATCGGGGCCATGACCACACCGCTGATGCCAAAGGCGGTCTCGCCGATGAGGATGGCCATGAGGATTTCCCAGGCCTTGGAGTCTGTCTCGCCGCCGACGATGCGGGAGTTCGTGAGGTACTCGAGCTTGTGGATGATGATGAGGAAGACGAGTGCGGCGATGGCGGTGCCGGGGGAGATGCCGAGGGCCAGGATCACGATCACCGTGTTCGAGATCAGATTGCCGAGGATGGGGATCAATCCGCAGACGAACGTCACGAAGACGATCGTTCTCCCGAAGGGGATGTGCTGGCCGAACAGCGGCAGGATGACCAGCAG
>DATLWH010000445.1:0-2771 GCA_035576505.1 Thermoanaerobaculia bacterium
TTGCGGCGTCGGGACTCTGGAGTCGAGTGCGCGCGGAATGCTGGAAGCGCTCGGTGCCGAGGTCCGTACCGTCTCGCGATTTCATCCCGCCAATCCGACCGGCAACCGCAATCAACTCTTCGCGGAGTTGCTCGACGCCCCGCAGAAGCTTCTCTTGGTCCTCGACTGCGACACGATCATCGTCCGCGATCCGCTGCCGTTCCTGAAGGATGATGTCTTTCAGGCGAAGATCGCTCCGACGCCGACCGTCAGCGATGATGTGTTCGAGCGCCTGTTCGCGCACTTCTCACTGACCAAGCCTCCCCGCTCCAAGGTCACCGGGATGAGCGGCACGCCGACGATTCCCTACTTCAACGCCGGCGTCATCGCCATTCCGACGTCGATGGCACGAATCCTTGCCCCGGTCTGGCGCAGGTACAACCTGGCGCTGGCCGAGCAGCCGCAACTCTCCGCACCGTGTCAGCGGCACATGCATCAGGCCAGCCTCGCTCTGGCGCTGGCCGAAACCGGAATTCCACGGGTGGAACTGCCCGAGGCGATGAATTATCAGATCAACACCCAGCACCTCGCCCAGCCTCACGGGTTCGCTGCGATCGATCCGGTCATCATTCACTATCACCAACTGGCCACTGAGGACGGATTCCTGTTGCCGTGTATCTACCCACCGGCGCAGGCACGCATCGAAGCCTTTCACGACCGCATGCGCGCCGAGGGATTCGCGCCGGAATCGAATGCACCGCGGGGGCGGAAGTCGCGCCCTATCGTCGTCGCGGGGATGCATCGCTCCGGCACGTCGCTGGTGGCGGAGCTTCTCAATGCCATGGGAATCTATGCCGGTGAGCCGGGCGATCTGGCGCCGCCGGACATCTTCAATCCCACCGGTTACTGGGAGCATCGCGTGGCCGCGGAGATCAATCGCGAGACGTTGGCCACGCTCGGCGCGAGTTGGAAGAAGGTCGTCCCCATTGACCTCTCGAAACGATCGAGCGCGCGTGTCGACGATGTCGTGCAATCGCTGCAAGGCCGCGGGCCGTTTCTGATCAAGGATCCGCGCATCTCGCTACTGTTTCCCATCTGGCGCGACGCGCTGCCGAACGCGATCGTCGTGATCCCCTGGCGTAACCCGATGGCCGTCGCGCGTTCGCTGGCCAATCGCGACCGGCTGCCGCTGATCGGATCGATCGCACTGTGGGAGCACTACAACCGCACGCTCCTCCGCGACACCGAGGGACTCCCGCGCCTGCTGGTGTCGTACGAGGAGCTGCTGGCCGATCCGGTTCGTGTGGTGCGCGACCTTCACGATGCGCTGACACGCTTCGGCGTCGAAGGTTTGACGCTCCCCTCGGAGCAGCACATCCGCCAGATCGTCAATCCCGACTTCAACCGCAGCGCGACCAACGGTGACAACAGCCTTCTCGATCCGGACCAACTCTCGCTACTCGACGGCTTACGAACGCGCTCAGTCCTTCACGAGCGCGTTGCCCCCTCATCTGCTCGGACGCTCGAAGTGCTCGCGGTCCTGGGCGAGATGGAGAAACTGGAAGAGTCGCTGCGTTCGACCCGGGAGCGGGTCACGATTCTCGATCAGCTCCTCGGAGAGGTGTTCGCATCACGAAGCTGGCGGATTGGATCGGCCGTGACCGGCCTGATGCGGATACTGCGGCGAGGCAAGAGTGTATCGGCGGAGGAGAGGTGGAGGGAGTTGACCTAGCGAACGGAGCGCTGGCGTCTCGCCGGCTGGCGCAGCGGCGTCTCGCCGCTGCGTTCCAGGATCTTGCCAGACCGGAGGCGAGACGCCAGCGCTCCGTTGACGCTCCGTGGTAGCGTGACCGGAATATGAAGAAATCGTTCCTCCTCCTCGCGCTGACTCTTGCCTGCGGCGTAACCGCCCTCACCGCGCAGACCCACACCCCCACCACCCATCGCCTTCTGGCGACGCCCGACACCGTGGCCTATGGCTACTACTGGTCGGAGGCGAAGCCGGCGCTGCGCATCGCCTCGGGGGACATCATCGACGTCGACACGCTGTTGACGAATACGCCGGCGGGTCTGGCGAAGGCGGGCGTGCCGGACGAAAAGGTCCAGCAGTCGCTGAAGACGATCGTGGCCGAGGTCACCGGCGATCGCAAAGGTCCCGGCGGTCACATCCTGACCGGGCCGGTCTATGTCGAAGGGGCGGAGCCGGGCGACGTTCTCGAGGTCAGGATTCTGTCGATCGATTTCGCCATCGACTACGGCTACAACGGCTGCAGCGGCATCGTGCCGGAGAATTGCGACCGCAGCGCCGGATTGAAAATCCTCCCCATCGACAAGAAGACGATGACCTCGCAGTACGCGCCGGGGATCGTCATTCCGCTCAAGCCATTCTACGGCAGCATGGGCGTGGCGCCGGCGCCGGAGCTGGGGCGCGTCAGCAGCAACCCTCCCGGCAGACACGCGGGCAATATGGACAACCGCGAGCTCGTGGCCGGCACGACGCTGTTCATCCCCATCTTTGCGCCCGGCGCCCTGTTCGAAGTCGGCGACGGGCACGGCGCGCAGGGCGACGGAGAAGTCGATCAGACCGCGATCGAAACGTCATTACGCGGCCGGCTGCAGCTCATCGTGCGCAAGGATATGAAGCTGACGTGGCCGCGCATAGAGACGCCGACCGATTACATCAGCATGGCCACCGACCCCGATCTGATGGTCGCCACCAAAACCGCGATTCAGGAGATGGTTGACTTTCTCGCGGCGACGAAAAACCTCACCAAGCATCAGGCCTATCAGCT
>DATLWH010000446.1:0-2783 GCA_035576505.1 Thermoanaerobaculia bacterium
AGCTGCCTCCAACCGGACATAACCCACGCTGGCTGACTGACTTGCGTGAATCGCGCTCGCAGCTTCCGCGCTCAAGACGAAGGCCTGGCACCATGCGCTTGCCGCTCTTACCTTCGCTACGAGACGAAGTTCAGCTCGACGAGATAGGCTATATATCGTCGTTTCAGGCGCCAGACGATAAGTAGGCCAACGCACCAGAACACCGCTGCGACTGCGTAGATAAGGGGACGCATTCTCGGACCATTGAATCCGAGTGCGTTCAGCCCGAAGTATATCGGGAACATCGGAACCACGGACCAAAACAAGAACGAGCCCGCGTAACGGGACTTCCGGAGGTAGAAAACCAGGAGCACCAGAGCTTGCGCAATGGCGAGGATGCTGAAGATCTCGATTCGCCCGGCTTCCACCATGTTCTTCACGGTGAATCCGTCGAGCAAAAGGTTCGCAATGACCGTCGAGGTCAGTGGGTTCGGTGAGGGCGTTTCCTGATTTTGCGGAGCTACTGTCAATCTAAAGCCTCAACTAAAAGGGCATTGCTCGTACGACCTTCGAGGTTCCCCGGCTTCGTTTGGATGGTAGCACCGGACATTCAAGTTGAAGCTCCAAGTCCGGTGTAGCGCAGAGTCTGCCCGCACTGAACTACTCATGTACTTGCCCAAAGAGTTCACGCTCTTTCGCTTGAAATTCTGCTTGAGACATTTTGCTGGATGCGCCCACGGAAGACCCCACGAAGTAGGCCGCGAGGTCACGGCCGGATAGGCTGTCGTAAATCCAGTCCTCGACGCGATGATTCGCGTACACCAACGTAAACCGGCAAACGCAAGTGTTCAACTTGTCGCTGTACCCGAACACAGGCCGAGATACCTCGGCCTGCTCACCGGTGGCGTAGTAACGGCGGAGATCATCAATCAGGCGATACCCAGCTTCAGCGCATTGGCGTTTGTGTTCGAACGCGACCGTTGCGGCGTTTCCAAAGCCGCTTGATGGAGCACGTTCGTTCGAGCACGCGATGACTAAGAGCGTCACAACGAGTGTGAGGAAGGCGCTAGACCGGCATTTCGCATAGCGCGAGATCGGCGGGCGGGACGCCCGCGGTCCCAGGAAGGCGAGCATCGGCAGGCGGCAGGCTTCAAAGAGCCGGATGACGCAAACCGGAAAGACGGTCCTATCTGCGTCCATCTGCGACATCTGCGGATGATCTCCGCACCACCACGATTGTCTTATCATCCGTCGCCTTCGCCCCGCGCTCGAACGCCGTCACTGCGCTGAGCACGCGGGAGGGGATCGAGACCGTTGGAGCGTCGCGCTGTGCCAGGAACAGGGCGCGCAGGCGCTCGTTGCCGAACTCTTCCTCCTCGGGGTCGGCGGCTTCGTTGAGGCCGTCGGTGTAGAGGAAGAGAGTTGAGCCGGGGGGGAGCTCGATCGTCCCTTCTGTGTACGACGACTCCGGGAGGAGGCCGATCGGGCGGCCGGTCGAGCCGATTTCGGTCAGCACGGTCCCGGTGACGACGTACGGCGGGTTGTGGCCGGCGTTGACGTAGCGAAGAACGCCCGTGGACGGGGTGTAGCGGCCGAAGAAGAAGGTGGCATATTTGCGGCCGCTGGCGCTGCGGAAGATGAGGGCGTTGAGGCGGGCCACGAGGCGGGCCAGATCGTCCTCGATCGGAGCGGCCACGCGCAGGGCGGCCTGCACGCTGGACATGATGAGGGCCGCGGAGACGCCTTTGCCGGAGACGTCGCCGATGGCCAGGCCGAGGTCGCCGTTGGGGAGCTCCAGGAAATCGAAGTAATCGCCGCCTACCTCGTAGCAGGGAAGGCTCAGCGCCCCCAGTTCCACACCGCGCACATCGACCGGCGCGGAGGGAAGAAGGCGGCTCTGGATCTCGCGGCCGAGGGCCAGCTCCTGCTTCATGCGCTGCTTCTCCAGCAGCTCCATGTGCAGCGTGGCGTTTTCCATGGCGATGGCCATGTGATCGGAGATGTCGCTGAGAAACTCGAGGTCGCGCGGCCCGAAGGAGCCGTTGGTCTTGTTGAGAAGCTGCAGGACGCCGACGATTCGCTGGCCGCGGTTCTTGATCGGCACGCAGAGCATGGAGCGGGTGCGGTAGCCGGTCTTCTGATCGAGGGACCGGTCGAAGCGCGGATCCTCGTAGACGTCGTGAAGGATCAGCGCCTCTCCCGTGGCCGCCACCGTGCCGGCCAGCCCCTTGCCGATGGGGAGGCGGATCTCGCTCGAAAGCTCGCCGGCGATCTTGGTCCAGATCTCCTGCTTTTGCTCATCGACGAAGTAGAGCGTGCCGCGCTCGACGTGCAGCTCCTTCCGGGCCACGGTGAGGATGGATGCGAAGAGCGTATCGGGCTCGATGGAGGAGTTGATCAGCTTCGAGGCCTCGACGAGCGTACGCAGCCGCTCCATCTCGTCGCGGTCGGCCAGGGTGGAGACGATGCGCCCGATGAGAATTCGGTCGCTGTCGCTGAACCGCAGGCCGCTGTGAAAGGCCGCGTCGGAAGGCTCGGTGCGGACGACCGTGCAGTCGACCGTGATCTCCTGGCCGTCCCACTCGAATTGCAGCGTGTGCGGCCCGGCCACGAGCGGCTCGTCGTGCTCGATCCGTGTGCCGAGGTATCCGATGTCGACGATGCGGACAGCACGCTCGGCCACGCGTCCTGCGATCGGTGAGGGAAGAAGAAGCCGCTCCGCCCGGCGGCGGTCCTGATCGAGCATGAGGAGGGATATTATGCGCGGCTTCGTCGGGCGGGGGTCGGGAGTCGGGGGTCGGGGG
>DATLWH010000447.1:0-4587 GCA_035576505.1 Thermoanaerobaculia bacterium
AGCAGTGCCCGCGTGGCGTCACTCTCGGCGACGGCGACGGTGATGTTGAGCTCCGATGATCCCTGCGCGATCGCGACGATGTTCACCCGGGCCGCGGCGATGGCGGAGAAGGTCCGCGCGGCGATGCCGGACGTGCCGCGCATGCCCAGGCCCACCACGGCGATCAGCGCCACGCGCTTCTCGGCCTCGATGCGGTCGATCAGGTGCAGCTTCCGCTCCGATTCGAAGGCATGTTCGAGCGCGGCCACCGCGTGATCGGCCTCCGCTTCCGGAACGACGAAGCAGATACTCGACTCGCTCGAAGCCTGGCTGATCATCGAGACCGAATGTCCCGCCTGCGAGAGCGCCGTGAAGGCGCGCCCCGCAACGCCGGGAACGCCGATCATTCCCTTTCCCTCGATGGAAACCAGCGCCTGCCGGTGGATGGCCGTCAACGCCTTGACCGGGTACGCGCCCGGTTTCACGTCACCGGCGATGCGCGTGCCGGCGCTCGTACCGCGAAAGCTGTTGCGCACGTAGAGCGGGATGCGCCGGTCCACGAGCGGGATCATCGTGCGCGGGTGCAGGACCTTCGCCCCGTAGTACGCCAGCTCGGCCGCCTCGCGGTAGTGAAGGTCGGCGATGACGCGGGCGGCCGGGACGCTCTTCGGATCGGCGGTCATGAGGCCGTCGACTTCCTTGTAGAGCGTCAACGCGCGTGCGCCGACGCTGCGCGCGACGATGGCCGCCGAGAAGTCGCTGCCGCCGCGGCCAAGAGTGACGAGCGAGCCATCGGGTCCGCTGGCGATGTAGCCGGGGATGACCACGACCTTCCCCCCGGCCAGCAGCGGGAGAATTCGTGCCTTCGCCGCGCGCTCGCATTTCGACAGGTTCGGCCAGAGCGTGCCGAGGCGCCGCTCGGTCTGGATGATGTCCACGGCGTCGACGTAGACGGCCTCGATTCCCGCTTCGTCTGCCGCACCGGAGAAAATCCGGGCAACGGCGCGCTCACCTCGGGCCACCAGGGCATCCAGCGCGCGCGGCGTCAACTCCCCGAGCACGGCGATGCTCTCCAGCATCGAGCGCATCTCGTGCACCGAATCGCGGATCACGCCTGTGAGCTCCTCGGCGCGAGGTTTCGATGCGATCAGCTCAGCAACTAGCAGCATGTGCCGCGCTTCGAACTCCGCCGCCGCATCCTCGCAACGCCCTCGATCACCCTGCAACGCCGCGTGGCCGGCATCGAGGAGAAGGTCCGTGATCCCGTTCATCGCCGATACGATGACCGCCACATTCGGCGCGGCGCGCCGCACATGAGCGAGCGCGATGCGAATGGCCTCGGCGTTGCCGACAGCGACCCCTCCGAACTTGAACACCTCCGGACGCGCGGACTTCATGAAGCGCCGGAGTATAGGGGAGAGCGGGGAGTGGCCGATCTCAGGCGATTCACAGTAAGAACACAATCTGCTTGAATCGCTTACCACTTCTTTTAATCGAGCGCCCTTCTCCCCCCGCGGTTTTTTTGCGGGGGGAGAAGGTGCCGAAGGCGGATGAGGGGGGCGTGTACGCGATAGGAGTGACTTACCGACGCCGGTACGAGAACGTTTTGAAGGCTCGAACGTAGGTTGCTACTCAACACGCGCGCCCGAATGCCGTACTCGTAAAACGCCCCCTCATCCGCCTGTCGGCACCTTCTCCCCCAGCTGAAAAGCGCTGGGGGAGAAGGGCGCTCGACGGGGTACAGGGTACCGACGATTCCAGTGAGAGTGCGAGAAATCCGGCCTAGTCGAGCGCGAGTGACGAGACGTGGATCACGCCGTCCTTCATCTCGCCGCTGACCGTGGCCCGAATGTGATCCTTCTTCTCGGACTTGGTCATCGCTGCCTTCGCCAGGTCGCTTCCCTTCTCGTCGAACTTGATGAACTTCCCGTCGACGACCGCGCCATAGCCCGATTTCACGCATTTCAGCGCGCAGGAGCGCGTGTGCGCGTCAGGATTGGTCATCGCGTCCTTCTTCGCGGCACAACTGCTGTCCATGAGAGAAACGTTCTTCCACGTTTCTGCCGAGAGCGGCAGGGCAAGAGCGAGGGCCAGGATCACCAGGGCTGCTTTCTTCATCGGTTTCTCCTTTTCAATGCTCACGCGTGGGTCGCACGCGATGAACCTGTTGCAGACGACAGCATACGCACTTCCGACAGTCGAGCGAGAGCGAACGCGCCGAGGGCGATCTCGACGTCTCGAACGGCGAGATCGTAATACAACTTCGTCGCGACCAGGTTGATCGAGATCGCGATCAGCCAGAGCATCAACACGTAGGCTCCGATCCGTGAGAAGCCGGCCAGAATGGCCAGGCCAACGAGCATTTCGATCACTCCGACGCACCGCATGAATGTGGTCGCGCTGACCGGCAGAACCCGTGTTGCCAGCGGGCTGATGTACATCGCCCAATCGGTGAGGAAGTTGAAGAACTTGTCCAGCCCCGCCAGGAATGCACCGAGCCCCAGGCCGATGCGCAGTGCCCAGAAGGCCGTTGCCAGCCGACGGTCCATTGATGTCCCTCCTGCCAGTTGCCCGAAGTATGGCACTCTCGTTCGGAACAATCCAATTTCCGCGCTGGAGGAGTCGCGATATAACCTACCCCCATGACAACGACAGAAATTGCCGGGACGATGACCGCCGCAGAGATCGTCTCGCTGACAAAGCGCCACACGATTTTCTCCTGGTCCGCACAGGCCAGCGTGAATCCGATCCCCATGGTGCGCGGCGAAGGGATCTACTTCTGGGATGCCGACGGCAAGCGCTACATCGACATGAACTCGCAGCTCATGTGCGTGAACATCGGTCACGGAGACCGCCGCGTCATCGAGGCCATCAAGCGTCAGGCCGAAGAGCTCTGCTTCGCCGGCCCCGGGATGGCCACTCCGGTCCGCGCCCGCGTCGGCAAGATGCTCGCCGGCCTCACCCCGGGCGACCTCAATCGCTTCTTCTTCACGCTCGGCGGCGCCGAGGCCAATGAAAACGCCATCCGCATCGCGCGCATGGTCACCGGCCGCCAGAAGATCATGGCCCGCTATCGCTCCTACCACGGCGCCACCCTCGGCGCGATCTCCCTCACCGGAGAGCCGCGGCGCTGGGCCAACGAGCCCGGCCTGCCCGGCGTGGTTCGCTTCTTCGATCCCTACAAGTACCGCAGCCACAGTTTCCGCGAAGGCGACAGCGACGAGACCTTCGTACGGCGATGTCTCGACGAGATCGAGGAGATCGTCGCCTTCGAGGGAGGGCAAACCATCGCCGCCATGTTCATCGAGACCGTCACCGGCACCAACGGCATCATCATCCCGCCAGACGGCTACCTCCAGGGCCTTCGCCAGATCTGCGACCGCAACGGCATTCTTCTCGTCTGCGACGAGGTCATGTGCGGCCTCGGCAGAACCGGGCGCTGGTTCGCCGCCGATCACTGGAACGTCGTTCCCGACATGATCACGATGGCCAAGGGATTGACCTCGGCCTACCTCCCGCTCGGCGCCGTCGCCATCAGCGACCGCATCGCCAGCTACTTCGACAACAAGACGTTCTTCGGCGGCCTCACCTACAACGCCCACCCGATGAGCCTGGCCGCGGCGGAGGCCTGCCTGCAGGTGATGATCGACGACGACACGATGGTTCACACGCAGAAGATGGGCCGCGTTCTCTCGGAGCTGCACGCCAGGATGAAAGAGAAGCATCCCTCGGTCGGCGACGTCCGCTCCATCGGTCTCTTCGGCGTCCTCGAGCTCGTACGCAACCGCCGCACAAAGGAACCGATGGCTCCCTTCAACGGCACCAGCCCCGAGATGCAGCGCCTCGGCGCATTCCTCCGCGATCAGGGCATGTACGCCTTCATCAACTGGAACAACCTCTTCACCAACCCCCCGCTCTGCATCACCGAGGAGCAGCTCCGCGAGGCCTTCACGATCATCGATCGTGGTCTCGACATCACGGATGCCGCGGTAAGGGAGTGAAGGGTGAAGGGTGAAGAGTGAAGAGTGAAGAGTGAAGAGGAAGGGTGAAGAGAACCCTTTCACTCTTCACTCTTCACCCTTCACCCTTCTAAAAGCTTGCGCTCGTGAAGAACCGCCAGGAAGTTGCCGACGACGACGCACGCGATCTGGCCCGCCTTGGCTATGCCCAGCAGTTGTTCCGCGAGATGGGTGGGTTCTCCAACTTCGCGGTCTCCTTCTCCGTCATCTCCATCCTCACCGGGGCCGTGCTCCTCTTCGGCTACGGTCTCAAGTTCGCAGGGCCGATCGCGAACTCGGTCGGCTGGCCCCTCGTCAGTCTCTTCACCCTGACTGTGGCCATGTCGATGGCCGAGATCGCCTCCGCCTATCCCACAGCCGGCGGGCTCTACTTCTGGGCCTTCCGCCTCGGCGGACGAACGTGGGCGTGGGTCACGGCCTGGCTGAACATGATCGGGCAGGTCTCGATCACAGCCGGGATCAACGTGGCCGCCGCCATCTACATCATCGGCATCTTCACCCGCGAGCCGAAGAGCTGGTGGTTCCAGGTCGGCGTCATGGTCCTGATTCTCGTGCCGCAGGTTGCCATCAACCTCTGGGGCATCCGACT
>DATLWH010000448.1:0-4233 GCA_035576505.1 Thermoanaerobaculia bacterium
CCGAGGATCAGCGGCAAGTGCGCGAACAACGGCACGGCCGCACCGAATGCGCGAAAGAGCAAGACGTGCTTCGGGGTGTTCGAGAGGTGGTCGTCGCCGCGGGCGACATGGGTGATTGCCATGTCGATGTCGTCGACGACGACAGAGAGGTGATAGGTGGGATGGCCGTCGGAACGGAGGAGGACGAAGTCGTCGATCAGATCGCCGTCGAACTTCACATCGCCACGAATCAGGTCGTGGAATTCGATCGTCCCAGGCCGCACGGCAAAGCGGATGACGTGCGCGTCATCGGAGACGTCGGCGATATGGCGGCATCGGCCCGAGTATCTCCACTGTTTACCGGCCCGTTCCGCCGCCGATCGTTCGGTATCGAGCTCTTCGACTGTGCAATAGCAGCGATACGCCTTGCCGGCCTCGACCAGCTCTTCGGCTCGATCACGGTACCGTTCCAGACGGTCACTCTGATAGATCGGCCCCTCGTCCCACTCGACGCCCAGCCACCGAAGCGAGGTGACAATCTGTTCAGCGTGGTGCTGCCGGGAGCGCTCGACGTCGGTGTCTTCGATGCGCAGCAGCATCGTGCCGCCGTACCTGCGCGCATGAAGGAGATTGAAAATCGCGGTTCTGGCGCCGCCGACGTGCAGAAAGCCGGTCGGGGAAGGAGCAAAACGGAGCTTCATGGCGGGATATTAGCTCGTAGCTGTCAGCTGTCAGCTCTCAGCGATCAAGTCCTGGTTCCGCTCTCGGCAGACTCCTACGAATAAGAGCTAACGGCTACGAGCTTCCTTCAGCGCGTAGAATCCCGTCATGCGCCGCTCCCGTGGCTTCTCGATGGCCGAGGTACTCGTCGCGCTGGCGATCCTGGCCATCGTGATCACGACGACCATCGCCATGTTCGCGGAGAGGACACGGCGGATGCGGGAAGCCAGCGAAACGATCCTGGCCTGGCAGGCCTTGTCGAATGAAGCGGAGCTCTGGCGGCGTGTGCCGTTCGCGCAAATCGACGACGTATCGGGTCAGACGTTCCGATCCGATCAGGCAGTCCTTGCGCCGCTGGCGCCTTACGCTACCGCGGTGAAAGTCGACACACCCCGCGCTGACGTCCGCAACATCACATTGACGATTCGTTGGGCCACGAGCCGTGAGGCACACCTGTCCGTGGCCCGCGCCAATACCGGGGGGAGCAACCTTTGGTGAGGCGCCGCCGCGCGCGCGGCTACTCGCTGATGGAGGTGATCGTCGCCATGGCGCTGTTCGGCGTCTTTCTCTTCATCATCGTCACACTTACCGCCGAGATGCGCCGCAATGAAAAGAAGTGGCCGGTCAACTTCTTCGCCCGTCCGGAGATCGGCAGCATCGTGGCGCGGATCCGGCACGACGTGCTCGATGCCACCTCGTTTCCGGACAATATCGATACGTACAGCCAATCGCCGACATCGCTCATCGTCTACACGATCGACCCCGATCGCTCGTCTGGTGAGACCGTGGTGTGGGACTTCAGCAAAGCTGGCGAGGTGCATCGGAAGGTGTACAAAGCCAACCACCTCACGACCGAATGGGTAGCGCGCGAAGCTCCGATCTTCGTCTGTACCCTACCCCCGCCGCCCCAGCCGGACTCCGGCGATGAACAGCAAGTGCACATCCAGGCCCTCGACAAAGAGGGGAAGGTAGCCATTGACCAGATCTTCATTCCGCGCCCGCACTCGTGAGCGCGGGTACGTGCTGATCACAGCCATCGCGCTGGCGATCCTCTACTTCGCCTTGATGGAGTTGATGCTCATCGACTCATCGCGGGCGTTGGTCGAGGCCCAACGGTTCCGCTCCAGAATCATCGCCGCCACGCTCGCCGAAAGTGCCGCCGAGCTGTCGGCGGCATCGATGGTTTCGCGCAATGCAGGCGACGACATCAATGCCACCGATGAACAGGGCACGATGAAAGCCACGTGCAAGGTCAACGGCACGGCGTTTGAGATCGACGCTGAGGGAACCACCAAAGGCGTGATGCCGACAAAGTCGACCGTGAGCGTGCAGGGAAGGATCCTGGGGCCGCAGGTAAAGGTCGACTATACGTATCACTCCCAGTGAGGGCTTGGCCCCAGCTGCGGTTCTTTGCCCGGCTACGACCTCCGCGCGCGCAAGAGTCCAAAGCTGATCGCGATTGCCGCGAGCCCGCCGAACACGGTTGCCGGGTTAGCCCTCAGATACGTCCGCACCCTACCGAGCACCTGTTTCACCCGCATGCGCAACCCAAGCGGCGGGCGCTCCGCCACCGGTATGCTCGTTTCACGCTGATACGGATGGAACTGGCTGGTAGGATTCATGTTATCGATCATCCACATTCTCCCTCGCAACGCTTATTTGTACTGCGAGCGGAGTGCCAGCTGGCGGCGGAAGGCGCGCTTGATTTGGGCGGCAGAGTTCGCCGCTCATGAGCTTTTAGCAATCAACGCCGCCGGCCGTGGCCGGCCCGGCCTCAGATCCTGGCAATGAGACGCTGCATTTGTGGAAGCAACGAGGCACCGATGGCGACCTTGATGATGTCGGCCAGGATGAACGGCCGAACGCCGGTCAGCCACGCGGCGTGCGCGCTGGTGAACGTCGCCAGCCACGACCAGCCGCCGAGGTAGATCACCGCGAGCGCTACAAGCATGCCGGCGACGGCCCGGAGGCTCGTCGACCCCCACCCGCGCTGCGAGAACCACCCGGCCAGAAATGCCGCGAAAGGATACGAGAAGAGATACCCGGCTGTCGGTCCGGCCAGCCACAACGGACCGCCGTGGCCCTGCGCGAAGACGGGAAGACCGCTGAACCCCTCGAGCAGATAGAGCGCCGCAGCCGCGGCGCCGCGTGTGGAACCGAGCGTCACGCCGACGAGCAGCACGGCAAGCGGCTGCATCGTCAGGGGGACGAGTGTGCCTGGGATCGGGATGGCAATCTGTGCAGCGATCGCGATGATCGCCGAAGCGCCGACGACTAGCAGCACGTCGAGAGCGGCGCGGCCGCGCACGATGCGGGTCAGGAGTGCCGAAGGGATGGTTCGTACCGTTGTCTGCATTCTGTTGTCTCCCGAAGGGAAGGCTGAGCGATGAAGGATGAATTCAGTTCAGTGCGGCGCCCTGGTCATCCTTCGTCCTTCCGGCTTCATCCTTCGATCTCCGTCCCATCACCAGCATGGCCGGCATCAGCGTGATCGCGGCCAGTCCGCTCAGGCCGATGCCGAATGTAGAAGCATACCCAATCGATTGCAGTCCCGGATAGTGGGAGAAGGCAAATGACCCGTAGCCGACGATCGCCGTGAGCGCCGCCATGACGATGGCTTTGCCGGTTTCATGAGCGCTTCCGCGGAAGGATGCCGGGTCTTCGCGATAGCGCTGCAACATGTAGATGGCGTAATCGGTGGCCACGCCGATGATCATCAGCCCGACGAAGATGTTCATGAAATTGAACACGAGCCCGAGAAGGGCCATCAGTCCGAGCATTCCCACCGCGCCCGCGACAAAGGGGACAAACGAGAGCAGCGTCAGCTTGATGTTCCGGAAGCTGACGAACATGAGGATCAGGACGGCGATGAACCCGATGATCGTCGAGCGCACGGCATCCGCTTTCACGATTTGCCGTAGCGTGGCGCTGACGAGGTTCACGCCGGTAAGGACGTCGCCCGGATGACGGTCCGGCAACGCCAGGAGTTTTGCGGGAACGTCGCGCGGCCACTTTCCGCCGGCCGGGTAGACGTTGATGACCGACATCCATCCGTTGCCGACTTTCTTCACGAAACGCGTCGTCAGCTTGGTGATCTCTTCGCTGCCGATCGTCTGGAGCGTGATCGGCTGGGTGGGCTGCAATGTCTGCGCGAAAAGCTTCAGATAGTCGTCGTAGGCATCCGCGCGGAAGCCGTTCTCCGCCAGGGCGGCGCGGAACGTCTTTTCGACGCGCGTGATGTTGAACTCGTTTCCGCTGCCGGCGCGAAGGCGAGCGATGATCTTTTCCTGATCGACAGCCGGCGGAAGGAAGGTCGAGATGGACTGGTAGGAAGCGATGGTGTGATCCGCCACGAGCGTATCGAGATCCGCTGCCGCGGCGCGCGTCTTCTCCAGCGCCTCCTCGAGTGTTTTCCCCTCGCAGACGTACATCATGAAATCGAACGATTGTCCGAATTTCTCGGTGATGCGCGTCTGACTGAGGACGCCCGGGTTTCCTTTCGCCCGCAGGTCCTGGATGTTGTCGCTGAAGCGG
>DATLWH010000449.1:0-6118 GCA_035576505.1 Thermoanaerobaculia bacterium
CTGCACGCCGACGAGATCTCCTGGTTCGCGGCCGAGCACCCGCTCGGGTATTACTTCGAGAACATCCCCGAGACGAAACTCGCCCTGACGAAGAGTCTGGCCGCATACGCCGCCGAGAACGTGCCTGCAAAGGTCGGTGCCACGACCGTTTTCGAGGACGACACTCCTGCACGGGCCATCGTAGCTACGGCGCGCGATATCAATGCCGATCTCATCATCATGGGGACGCATGGACGCCACGGCCTCGAGCGCGTCATTCTCGGATCCGTCACGGAGCGCGTTCTTCACACGACGAACATCCCTGTGATCAGCGTCGCCCCGGCCAATTTCCCGAGCGATCCGGACCTCCGCATCCGGACCATCCTCTGCCCCGTGAATTTCACCCCGATCGCGCGGATGGCGCTCGAACAGGCTTGCGCCATGGCGGAGTCTTTCGACGCCGAGCTCGTCCTGGTGCACGTCGTCGAAGGCGACGAGCCGCACCTCTTCTCCGCGGTCGAGAGCGAGTTCCGGACCTGGGTCAGCCCGTTCATCCGCGCCAACACGCGTTACAAGGAGATCGTCGTCCGCGGCGATGCCGCCGAACGCGTGCTCACGCTCGCTGACCAGATCGAGGCCGACCTCGTCGTCATCGGAGCACAGCATCGCTTCTTCTCCGACGCAACCGTGGTCGGCACGACGACCGAGCGCATTACCCGGTTCGCCAAACATGCTGTGATGACCGTGATCCTGCCGCCGGAGAAAGTCCGGAACGCGGCAGTGGCATGAAGGCGCGGAGCGCATAGCGCCGGCGGAGTCGCCGGCGCTGCAACGGGGTGTATTCTCATCCGCCGAAAGGACGCCCCATGACGAACGACATCGCCCTTCGCGAACACGTTGCCAACCTGCTCAACAGCGGGGATGCCCATCAGGACTTCGACTCCGCCGTCGACGATGTCCCCGCCGCCCTGCGGGGGAAGCGGCCCGCGGGCATGCCCCATTCGGCGTGGGAGCTGCTCGAGCACATGCGCATCGCCCAGACGGACATCCTCGACTACTCGCGCAACGCCGTACACGTCTCACCCGAGTTCCCCGACGGTTACTGGCCTCCGTCGCCGGAGCCCCCCAACGAAACCGCGTGGGACGAGAGCGTGGCGAAGTTCCGCGCCGCCCGCGCCACCGCCACCGCCCTGGTCAATGACCAGTCAACCGATCTCTTCGCCAAAATCCCGCACGGCACCGCCACCCTCCTCGCCCAACTACTCCTCATCGCCGACCACAACACGTACCACCTCGGACAGTTGGTTCTCGTGCGGCGCATGTTGAAAGAAGAGTGAAGAGTGAAGGGTGAAGAGTGACACCTTCACCTCACCGCCCTCCGCCGCGTCGTCTGCGACGACTTCCAGAACTGCAGGATCGACCGCAGCGCCTCGGGGGGATTCTGCGGGGCGACCGCTCCCAGTTGGTCGTGGGAATTGACGCCGTGGCAGGCGCTGCAGACGCGCACTTCGCCGGGCTGGAACGTCAGCCAGTAGCGCTCGCGCACGACCGGCGTACCGGCGGCATCCGTCAATTGCCAGCTCATGGCGCGGCGTGCCGGGACGAATGCCGCCATGGAGCCGTCCGCGGCGATCTGCACGCTGGCGGCTGGGCCGGTTGTCGGCGGGTTCTTCACCGCTGCATCGTGCATCGTCCTGGCCAGCACGCGCCGTCCTGCCTTCGGCGTCACCGTACCGCCGAGGCCGCGCAACTGGTCGGCCTGGAAAAGCTGGAGATGGGCGATGTCGTAGAGCTTGCCGCTGCCCGTCGACTTCTGCGTCGCGCTTCCCGCCACGCGGAGGTTATACGGCTGCTGCTTGTCCGCGCCGTCGCGCGCCGTCACGTTCCGGCTCACGATCAGGGCGAGATTGCGCGCCGCCAGGCTGGCCCGGAACGCGTTCGGATCGACCCCCTCGTCGCGGAAAATCTTCGCCTCCGGCTCTTCGAGCGCCGTCGTCCGAAGCGGCGGGCGCGGACGCGAGCGCACCTCGACCGGATTCAGCTCCCACATCGGTCCCGACCACGTCACCAGCTCGTCGGGATCCCAGTAGGAGACGCTGCCCTGGATTCCAGCAGTCAGGAACGGGCCGGGGACGAAGCTGCCGTTCTGCGGCACGAGCGTGCGGATGCGGAAGTCGTAGCGCGACTGCGGCGCGGCGCGCGTTCCGTCGTTGCTGTCGGCGCGCAGCTCGCTCGTGTATACGGCCAGCAGCGTTCCGTCCGCGAGGGGAAGCGGATCGCGATAGTGCCCCGACGCGTCCGGCGCGGGCGTCCCGTCGGGCACATCGCGTGTGGAGCGGGGGGTGATGTACGTGACGACGATCTTGTCCGCGGGCAGCGACGGATCCGCTCCGAACTGGACGATCTGCCCGGAGCCGTGCGTCTGGAACTCCGGCGCGTCGACGGCGAAATAGACGCCGGGATGGGCCGGGTCCTCGCGCAACTGCAGAAGGTTCTCGACCTCGTTCGGATTCGTCCGGCCGCTCGTGGCGGCGATGAACTCCGAGACGCCGCTGTCGCCATTGATGCTCTTGTCGAAGTAGGTGTGCAACTCGTGCCGGCCGATGTGGTTCATCGTCTCTTCCGACGTGCCGTCCTCGTCAATCTGCCACGGAAAGAAATGGTTGATGCTGATCCCCTCCAGGTTCGTGCCCGCCAGAAGATCGGTGCGGCTGCTGCGCGGCTCCGGGAAGACCTCCAGCCGTTGCGTGCTGCGGGCCGCTCCCGCCGATTCATCGGCGTAGTCGAACGTCCCGTACGTCCCCCCTTCGGTGGCATCGCTGTCCGCCTGCTGATCGCGCTGCAGGTGATCCCATCGCGTGAAAATCACGCGGCCGAAGCTGTCGATCGACGGCGAGAAGAGGCCTGACGGTGTGTGATTGAGCATGCGCAGGTCGCCGCTCACCGGATCGAGGCTCCAGAGACCGGTCACGGTCGGCGCCTCCTCGTACTCATCGAGCTGCGGATAGAGATGCGCTTCGCCGCTGCGCGGACGGTCGGAGGTGAAGAGGATGCGGTCGTCGGTCCCGTAGATGGGGCTGACGTTGTTGTAGGCCGCAGGCTGATTTTGGATTTTGCGGATGACCGGCGTGTCGGTCTCGCCGAGGCCGGTCACCTCGTAGATCTGCCAGACGTAGTCCTGCCACAGAAACTGCTGCGGCGGGGCGCCGATGGCCATGCTGAAGAGGGCCTTGGTACCGCTCCAGTGTATGGATGGCTCGCGCACGGCGATGGCGCCCGCGGACTGCATGCCGGCTGCCCCGAAGCCGGCCGCGCGCGTGAGGTTCTTCAGCGTCCCGTCGGGATAACGGATCCATAGATCACCCCCGCGCGGCGCCGACGCCACCGAGGCGGTCTGATTGCCGAAGGTCGAGACGACGGTCGTGAAATCGCCGGGCACCGGCACCTGGGTCACGAAGAGGATCGGATTCGCGAGCACCGCGGCCGCGAGGAGGAGGCTTTTCATCGACTCCTATTGTCGGCGCGATTGGGGTGGATTTCGTGCGCCAGGTCACAACGCGGTTGCGGGGTATCGCGGTTGCGGGGTCTCGGGGTGGTGTTCGGTTGTTGGGTTGCTGGGTTGCTTTGTTGCAGTGTGTGATGGGTGCAGTGAATACCGCGAGACCGCGATACCGCAAGACCGCGCAGGAAAAGTCACCGCGCCTGGTGGATGACGCAAGCGTGCGCGATGGATAAGTCAGCGTGCGAGGTGCTCTGGAGCACCGCGCGCTGTGGATAACTCACCGTGCGCTGTGGATAAAGCACCTCGCGCTGTGGATAACTCACCGTGCGCTGTGGAAAACTCACCTCGCGCTGTGGATAAAGCACCTCGCGCTGTGGAAAAGTCAGCGTGCGAGGTGCTCGGAGCACCGTGCGAGGTGCTAAAACCAGCGTGCGAGGTGCTCGGAGCACCAGGTACGGTACAAAACCCAACGTTCGAGATGCAAAAGCGCAACGAACGCGTTGTGAAAGTCAGGACGCGAAGTATCCAAGCCGGAGCGAGCGCAGTCGGTGTCTCGGCGAATAGTGGCGGCTGACGCACGGAGGGCCCGCGCGGATGCACGCTCGATGCGCTACGAAGCGACACCCCTTCCCGAAGCAGTCCGAATGCCTCCCAACGAAATGCAAACGCGCCGGCCGCAAGTCCCGCCGCTACGAAACGCTGCGACAATCATCGGGAATCGTGGCACCGCGAACGTCGCGATATATCGCGAAACATAGCAAGCGCCAGGTGTCTCGAATGCCTTCGCGCTGGTAGGGTGCGATCTACCGTTGCCGAGGTAAACTGATCGTGGAGGAACCGACGACGAAAAGGTACACGTCCGGGTGAGTGGCGAAAGCCTGAAGGGCACACGAGTGGTCGGTAGCGTTCTCGGTGAGCTCGCAAATCTCCGGTTGGAACCAGAATGGCTGAGGAGCGCGAATGCCGACCATCAGCATTTTCTACGGTGTCGTGATTCAGATGTTCGCGGGCGATCATGCGCCGCCGCACTTTCACGCCATGTATGCTGAGCATGAAGCGCTGATCGACCTTCGTGACATGCGATTGATGAGGGGCTCACTCCCGCGTCGGGCAATGGAGCTTGTCTTGGAGTGGGCTTCGGAGCATCGTGACGAGCTGATGGAGGATTGGAAGCTATGCGAACGAATGCAGCCGCCGAAGCGGATCGCTCCGCTGAAGTAGTTCCGCCGGTTGAGCCGCGCTCTCCCTGGCGTGTGCGAGACCTTGGAATCGTAGAGCACGGTGTCCTGGAGATTCGCTTCATCGACGATACCGAGGGGACGGTTGACATGCGTGCCTTGCTCAACAGTGACAAGGTGATCGGAACCGTCTTCGAGCCGTTGCGTGACGCGTCGCTATTCTCACAAGCAGCGATCCATCTCGGAGCCGTGGAATGGCCGGGTGAGATCGATCTTGCTCCCGATGCAATGTATGACGAGATCCGAACCCATGGCGTCTGGGTTCTCAATTGATCAGCATCGATGATGCTCACGGCGGGACGCCGCCGGGCCAGCACTAACAAGAGTGTCTGTGCCCGTCTGTGCCGCCTCACACAATCTCCCGCGCCTCCGCCACCGTCACATCCTTGTTGTACACCGCGGTATAGGGCTGCTGGGTGTGGCTGTTGTGGAGGGTGCCGAGGTCGTAGGGGCCGAAGCCGATGTCTTCGATGAGTTTCGAGACGATGCCCTTGGCCTCGATGTCGTCGCCGGCGAGGAAGATGGCGCGGCGCTGGCCGGCCGGGGCGGTCTTGTTGCCTTTGCTCTTCAGATGTTCGGACCAGATCGTATTGAAAGCCTTGACGACGCGCGCGCCGGGAAGCTGGGCGGCCACCATTTCGCTCGAGGTGGTCTCGCCGGAATCGAGCCGCGGGAAGTGGCCGTCGCGCTCGGGGTAGTAATTCATGGCGTCGATGACGATCTTGCCGCGGAGGTCGCCGGCAGGAAGCGTTGTGTAGTCCTTCAGCGGAATGGCCAGCAGAACGATCTCGCCGAAACGGGCCGCCTCCGAGGGAGTCACGGCGCGGGCTTTCGGGCCGAGGGAGGCCACGAGATCGCGGAGGGTCTCAGGGCCGCGCGAGTTGCTGATGGCGACTTCGTGGCCGGCGTCGATGAAGAGGCGGCTGAGCGTTCCGCCGATGTTTCCTGCTCCGATGATGCCGATGTTCATGGTGGGCTCCTTTGCAGTGATGCGGCTATTTCGCGGGTGCCGTGGCGGCCTCGGCCTGCCAGCCGCCGCCGAGCGCACGGTAGAACTGCACGAGCTCGACCAGGCGGTCGCGGCGCGTGCGGGCAACATTGTTCTCCACCGCCAGGAGTTGTTCCATGGCGTCGAGAACTTCGAAGTAGGCGGAGAGGCCGGAGGCGTAGCGCAGGTTGACGAGGCGGACGGCTTCCTGATTGGCGTGGAGTGCGCGCGTGCGCTCCTGCTCGGCGACGGCCAGGCGATCCATCGCCACGATCGAAGTCGACACCTCGCCCAGGGCGTTCATGACGTCCTGCTCGTACAGCAGACGGGCCTCGTCGAATTGCGCGACGGCGACGCGGCGCTGGTTGCGCAGGCGGCCGGCGTTGAAGATCGGGCCGAGAAGCTCCGCGC
>DATLWH010000450.1:0-9189 GCA_035576505.1 Thermoanaerobaculia bacterium
ACGGCCCGGCGCGACACTCCCCCGTGGCATCTGGCCATGCAGGACGCCTACGGTCAGGCCTTCACCTACGCGCGCGCCATGGACGCGCCGCCGCCGTTTCTCATCGTGACGGACGTCGGCCATTGCTTCGACCTCTACGCCTCCTTCGACCACACCGCCAGCTACCGCGCCTTCCCCGACGCGGTGAACTCGCGCATCTATCTGCGTCACATCTTCCGGCAGCCGCACGATCCGGAGCCCGACCCGATCGAGTTCCTCCCCGAGGAGCGGCATCTCACCGAATTCGGCCGCCGTCTGCGGCGGGTCTTCACCGATCCGTACGGCCTCGATCCCTCGAAACACGCCGCCAACATCACGCGCGAGGTGGCAGGGCGAATCGCCACGATCGCCAGGCAGCTCGAATCGGCCGGCCACGATCCCGAGCTGGTAGCCAAGTTCCTGATGCGTTGCCTCTTCACCATGTTCGCCGAGGATGTCGGTCTTCTCCCCCGGCGCATCTTCTCCGACGCCTTTGAAGGCTGGCTGGCAACGCCTGAGCACTTCAAGCCAGAGATCGAAGAGCTCTGGCAGAAGATGAACGAGGGTGGCCAGCTCTGGGGGAAGGGAAAGGTATGGCGATTCAACGGCGGACTTTTTGGTGAACCCATCGCCGTCGACCTGAACCGCTTCCAGCTCCACGCGCTGCGCGAGGCGGCCGAGAGCAACTGGGCGCACGTCGATCCGTCGATCTTCGGGACGTTGCTGGAGCGAGCGCTCGATCCGAAGGAGCGCCACCGCCTCGGCGCGCACTACACGCCGCGGGCGTACGTGGAGCGCCTCGTGCGGCCGACCATCGAGGAGCCGCTGCGCAAGGAGTGGGAGACCGTCCGCGCCAGCGTGCGCACCCTCATCGCCGACGAAACCTCGGGGGCGAAGAACGAGAAGGAAGCGCTGCGGCTCCTGGAGACCTTCCTCGACCGCCTCGCCCACGTGCGCATCCTCGACCCCGCCTGCGGCACCGGCAACTTCCTCTACGTCTCGCTCGACGTGCTGAAGCGGATCGAGAACGAGGTGCTGGACATGTTCTCGAACCTCGGCGGCGGCCGCATCACCAGCTACGGCCGTCTCGTCTCCCCCAAGCAGTTCCTCGGCATCGAGATCAAACGATGGGCCAAGGAGATCGCCGAGCTGGTCCTCTGGATCGGCTACCTGCAGTGGCAGCTCCGCACCCGCGGCTTCGCCAACAACCCCGAGGAGCCGATCCTCCACGATTACCACAACATCGAATACCGCGACGCCGTCCTCGCCTACGACGAGAAGGTGCCGCTTCTCGATGACGACGGCAATCCGGTGACGCGGTGGGATGGCGAGACGATGAAACGGCATCCGGTGACGGGAGAGGATGTACCGGATGACGCGGCGCGGGTGCCGGTATACCGATATGTAAATCCGCGGAAGGCGGAGTGGCCGCAGGCGGAGTTCATCATCGGGAATCCACCGTTCATAGGCGGATGGCGGGTAAGAGCTGCACTTGGTGCTGGTTACGCCGAAGCGTTGCGATCCACATATCGCGATGTTCCCGAGAGTGTGGATTACGTCATGTATTGGTGGCGCAATGCCGCAGAGCTTGCTCGTGATGGCAAGGCGCGCGGATTTGGTCTCATCACCACAAACAGCTTCCGTCAGACCTTGTCACGCAGGGTTTCAGCACAATTCATAGGCCGAGGGATGTCTCTCATCTTTGCGATACCTGACCACCCCTGGGTAGATGACGTAGATGGCGCTGCTGTGCGAATCGCGATGACATCAGGACAGCAAGGTTCCGCTCCGGGGAAGCTTTGCGAAGTTCGAGACGAGCGCGAGACATACGACAACACGATCGATGTCGTACTCGAATGCCATGTGGGTGTGATTGCTGCCGATCTCAGAATTGGCGCTGACGTTACGAGCGCTCATGCACTTCAAGCCAACGACAAGATGAGTTCGCCCGGCATGAAACTCCATGGCAGCGGTTTCATCCTCGATCATGGGGAAGCCGCCGCGTTGCGCGAACGAGAACCACAATCTGGCCCGCTCATTCGGCGATACTTGAGCGCAAAGGATGTCACCCAAATAACGAGATCCGCATTTCTCATTGACACGTTCGGGTACGATCTCGTGTCACTGCGTGACTCACATCCCGTCCTTCTCAATTGGCTGCACGATCGCGTGTTGCCGCATCGGTCCGCTCAGGATTCGACGCCTGACTCAGTTGAGTACGCCAAAAGGTGGTGGACTCTTGGGAAGCCGCGGCCTGAGCTTCGGAAGGCTATTCAAGGGTTGGACAGATTCATCGTCACACCTGAGACCGCGAAGCATCGTTTCTTCGTGTTTGTCGAGTCCGACGTTGTCCCCGATAACACGCTCATCGTGGTTGCAAGTAACGACACTCTCGACCTGAGTATCCTTTCGAGTCACATTCACGTGGTGTGGGCTCTCGCGGCTGGCGGCACGCTGGAAGACCGGCCTAGATATAACAAGACCAGGTGCTTTGACCCTTTCCCGTTCCCTGAGATTGCCATCGCGCATACCGAAAATGTTCGACTGCTCGGTCAAGTCCTCGACGCCCACCGCAAGCGCCAGCAGTCCCTCCATCCCGACCTGACCATCACCGGCATGTACAACGTCCTCGAAAAGCTCCGCAGCGGCGAGGCGTTGACCGACAAAGAGAAGGTCATCCACGAGCAGGGCCTCGTCTCCGTGCTCAAACAGATCCACGACGACCTCGACGCGGCGGTGTTCGACGCCTACGGATGGCCGCACGACCTGATGGACGAGCAGATCCTCGAGCGCCTCGTGGCCCTGAACGCCGAGCGCGCCGAGGAGGAGCGGCGCGGCATCGTCCGCTGGCTCCGTCCCGAGTTCCAGAACCCTACCGGCGGCAAGAGCGCCCAGCAGACCACCATGGCCGGCGTCGAGATCGAGGAGACGGAAGCCGAGGCCAAACCGAAAGCCGCCGTCTCCTGGCCCAAAGACCTCCCCACCCAGATCGCCGCCGTCCGCGACCTCATCACCGCCGGCAACCACGAAGCCTGGACAGTGGACCGCACCGCCCGAGCCTTCAAAGGCGCCAAGCGCCCCCAGGTCCAATCCGTCCTCGACTCCCTGGCCGCCCTGGGCCTCCTCGTCACCTTCGGCGAGGGGAAGGAGCGCGAGTGGAGATCGGGGAGCTGATCGAAGGGGCAGGCCAGGGTTCCATATTTCGCGGTGCACAAGGCTGCGGGTGAAGTTTCATCAGCCGCCGGTGCGCAAGATCGACCCTCACCATTGGCGGTCCCATACCATACTGTCAGGCGCGAATCCTCATAGTCCCTAGCAGACTAAGCGTAGCGGCGAGCGCCAATAACGTCCACGCCGAGGCCGTGGGGACCGACAACCCAGCGTTTGAAATCGAGCTCGTAGCGAAGACCCATGCGGCTCCGACAGAATTGTTATCGCCGAAGCCTCCTGCGATGGCCGTGTTGCCGTCGGCGGACACGGACACGGACCAGCCTTGGAACGCGTTTCCCACTGCGCCCGAACCGACCAACTTGGTGGACTGCTGGGTCCACACTCCTGCGCTCCTGGTCCAGACCCACGTAGCCCCGGTGAAGCCGCTGTCGGCATACCATCCGACGATACCGGTGTTGCCGTCGGCCGTGAGTGACACGGAATTCCCTTGACGGGCAGACGCAGCGCCCGAGCCGACTAACTTAGGTCCTTGTTGCGTCCAGGTAGCCCCGCTCCTCGTCCAGATCCAAGTGGCTCCAGCGTTACCATTGTCGCCGGGCCCTCCGACCATGGCCGTGTTGCCGTCAGCGGAGAGCGATACGGCCCCTTGGAAAGCGTTCCCCACGGCGCCGGAGCCGACGAGTTTGCTTCCCTGTTGAGTCCATATCGCCCCGCTTCTTGTCCATACCCAGGCCGCCCCTGCTCCACCGGCGTCTCCCGCCCCTCCTGCGATGGCAGTGTTCCCGTCGGCAGAGAGGGACACGGAGCCTCCCTGAAAAGCGCTCCCAACAGCGCCCGAGCCGACGAGTTTGGGTCCCTGCTGGGTCCAGATTCCACCGGTTCTGATCCAGACCCAGGCGGCCCCGGTGTCATGGTTGTCGTTGGCTCCTCCTACGATGGCGGTGTTTCCATCGGCGGAGAGCGATACGGAGTCGCCTTGGGAAGCAATCCCCACACTCCCGGTTCCGACCAGCCTCGGGCCCTGTTGTGTCCAAACACCCCCGCTCCTGGTCCAGACCCAGGCAGCCGAGTCGGTACCATTGCCGCCAGGCCCTCCAACGATGGCGGTGTTTCCGTCCGCGGAGAGGGCAACGGAAAAGCCCTGTTGAGAGGAGTTCCCCGCGGCGCCCGTGCCAACCAGCTTAGACCCCTGCTGGGACCAGACTCCTCCGCTCCTGGTCCAGACCCAGGCAGCGCCAGTGCCTGTGACACCGCTGGGGAAGGGCAAGGGGACAGAGTTGTCGAAGTCTCCTCCGACGATGGCCGTGTTGCCATCGGCCGAGAGAGACACGGAAATGCCTTGTTGGGGAGTCCCCACGGCGCCGGTACCCACTAACTTAGGTCCCTGCTGCGAGAACTGCGCGTGGGCCGGAGGAGCACTGAGCATCGACGAGCACACGAGGAGGGTGAGCGGAATGGTGTGGCGCATTTTTCGGAGAACTCCTTCAGAGCCTCTTATCTATGATCTGCAAGAGTCAGCAGAAAAACCTGAGGAGCCCGTCCGATCAACCACCGCATTTATGCAACATAGCACCGATCCGCCGAACGACACGTCATTGCAGACTTAAATCTCAACCTCACGGTTTTTCTGGGCAACAAAGCTGCTCTACCTGTTCTCAGTCCGCATCGAATCTTTTGTGACGGAGGTGTAGAGGCACGACGCGAAGGAGAGCACGCGCGGACTGGTCAAGTCAACGGATCGGCTGAGTAGTCTCATTTGCGACACGCGCGCTACTGGGGCGCGAAGACCACGATCGTCGAAGCGACCGGCAGCTGCAAGCTACACGCACCCCAAGCGTGATCTGACTGCTTATTACTCGGTATGGCGCGTGAACTTCGACCGCTGCTCTTCGCGCGCATCAAGGCGGATGGCCACGTACGCGAGCGTCATACTCAGAACGACGGCCGCGAGCAGCACCAACGCAGACACATGAGAGCGCCGCACGATGAACTCGACCCCGGCAATTGCAGCGACCAGTAGAGACATCGCAAAATAGTGATGCAGGACGCTGAAAATCAAGAGCGGCGGAAGCACGTACACGTCCCGACGCAGTGCTAGCCCAACGGCGCCGAGAAGCGGGAGTTCGCCGACCAATGCAATCGACGCTACGCTCGCTCGCATTCGCATATCAGTGCCGGTTTACGGATGGAGTACGACTTGAGGGCCATTGACCGGAACACGGTACATCATTCTCAGTACCGCCGGCGTGGTAAAGGGATCTTCCGAAATCGAGATGCACATTGTCCGGGATACCGCTGCTGACGAGTACCGACTAGGTTCAACCCACGCACCTGCTGCATGAACCCCTGCCGCGAGAGAACCCCAGATCGAGCAGTCATGAACGCCAGTCGAATACTCCACAATGCGCGCCTGCCGATGTCGTGGTCCGAACGTGATCATCCGTCGAGGGGCTCACCATTCAATGGGAGGGTCGTCGAGATAGTCGAGCCGCTCCTTCGCGTGCTTCGTCAGCTCATCGTCGCCCGACACCTTGAGAAGTGCGTTGAGAATCGCACGCGCGTTCGTCTCGTAGCTATGTGAACGTTCCGATTGTGTGTCCAGGTACTTGTTCGCGAGCGCTATCTGCCATTGTGCGAGTCGAAAGCGTCGCCAATTTGTGTTTGAGTCCTCAGGCGCACGACTGAGCCACTCACGCAAAACTGCCTCATCTTCCTGCTCGGTCGGTGCTCCACCCATACTTGCAAACCATGGTGTGTACGAGCTCGTCGGGTACTCAGCGACGATTCGTTTCGCTAGACCCTTCCCAGACTCAGTGTACAGCAGACTGGGACCCCACGTGCCGCCGCCAAGTGCACGCATGAGACGCCAAACTTCCGCATCGGCTCCACTCGGTTCCTGAACCGTCAAAGTTACCGTGTTCGACACAGCAGCGCGCTGCCGGGCTTCGTCGATGCCCATCTCCTCGCGAAGACTGTCTCCTACCATTATCTGAAATTCGAACCGTCCGGGTTGCGAAAGCCGAGAGGTGGCGAACCACGCCGGGCGGTTCATCAATCCTCTCGTATTGAGCGTATACGAAGCGTTCTGGTGAGGCGGAATCTTCTGACCAGCCCACTCCTCTACCACCAGTATCGTCTTAGTGACATCGGATGCCGCCAAGAAACTCTCTCCCTGATCATCGCGAACGAGCAATGCCGCCTTTGCTGGCACCGGGATCGACGCGCCACCGCCGTTCGTGAACGTCACGCGAAACGCTACAGGTATACCGGGCAATGTCGTCCCTGCTTGCAGCTCGAGCGCAACCGTTAATTGCGATGACGGCGGCGACGCCGCTTCCGCAAGCATCGCTGAAAAGAGAATGCCTACAAGCAACACGATTCTGTCCATCTTTGGCTCCTAAGGGTTCGGGTCGACATCATGCTGGAACATCAGCGGCAATGGTTCGGGTCCACGGCGCACGCGCCGATACTCAGACGACGCCCATGGATCGACATGTAACGAAAACGTAGCGCTCGCACGGTCAGCTTTGCTGCGCGATTCATTCATCAGACAGAGCCCACCAGCGAACCCGTGAGCGGTGCAGTGTCCGCTTGTCAGCCGCGCAGGTTGATTAACATCGAACGTATGAACAAGCTCGTGCGCCGTTACCTGGTTCGTGACGGCGACCGGATCAGAGCCACCGACGTCAGGGTTGGATGCGTCAGCCACAGCCGCCTGAATGCTGGCATTGAACACGAAGATCGCTTCCGGTGACGAATAAGGTAGCACTCCCCCATTCATCAGGTTGACGCCCAGACGGCCAGCGTCTGAATCGGCCGCGGCGGCCACGAAGTGGACGTGATTCCTCGCTGAAGTATCGTGGTCACGGTTATCGAACCAAATCCCTGCAACCTCGCCGCAATAATCATCGGAAGGGCACTGTGCGACAAACGGAACGTATTGCATCACGTTCTCGCTGCCATCCTTTAACACACGCAGATCGGTGTACATGCCTTTGAAGAACTCAATGCTGGGATCAATATAAGACGGGAAAACGTCTGCATCACTATGGAAGACTCCAACTGCGTCACCACTCTCTAGGCTTGGATCAAACGAAGAGATCCTCTCAACATACGCCAGAGTCAGCGGAGCGTCGAGTATGAGAGTGGGGAATCTTTTGCCGCCGGTCACCTTGATGACATTCCGCACCTCTGCCCCACTCTGACCGTTCGGGTCGAGCACACTCGAGTGGATGAAGAGAACAGGGATCGGGTTTGACGCTTTCGCTCCTCTAAACGGCCTGCCATCTGTCACTCTGACCTTGGTGGCGCCGGGAATGGCGTCGACGCTTATGAACGCACCGCTCCGGAACATCCGATCGCGCTCGATGTACACACGGCGCCAGTTCGTGAACGCGGGCGAACGGGAGCAGGCCAGATCCGATTTGCAACGGGTCGGTGATTCCACGTAATGAAGCGGCACTGCCGACGCCTCGACCTCCTGGTTGTCGCCTGCGAACTGCTCCATCATAGGCATGATTACTTCAAAACGCCCGTTGAGGTCGGTGCCAACTGCCGCCCAGTCCCAGGCGTCGTGAACTGGGAAGGCCTCCCATCCGAATGGGTTGTCGCTATCGTGAGACATCCCAGCGGGTAGGTATGGTGAGGGATCAGGAGGATCGGCTGTGCGAAGGTAGATCGTTTGGCCAGCGAAGGGCGTTCCATGGGCGTCATAGGCTGTGCCGCGTACGACGACGCTGTGGTCACGTGCTGACGCTGGCTGCACCGCTCCTTGCAGCGTGGATAAATAATCATAATCGGATCGCCAGCGGTGCATGATCACCTTCGCATCGTCAGCGTTGGCGATGGGGTCGAAGACCACAAAAGGTAAGTTCACGTAATAACTGATCGTTACGCTGACGTATTCAATTCGGACGCTGCCGCAGTTGGCTCCCACCTCTGTCACAGCTATGGTGTTTTCGCCGCCGGAGAGGTAAAGCGGAGTATCAGGGAACACAAGGTTTGGCGCGAACACGGAGAGCGCAAAAAAGCGTGTAGGCGTGGTGCAGGAAAGCGTGCGCACTGGAGACAGCGTGCCCAAGTCCTTGAAGAAATCGATCACGCCGTCGCGATCCGGGTTCAGCTTGACGGATAGGTCTGGCGATGGCTGGCATGATGCCATGGACGAAATGGCTACAGACAAGCCGGTGACGATCGCACCCTGAGGTAGCGGATCATGAAAAACGAAGTGGTTCGCCTCAGTCGCGGCTGTGCCGTAGAGTAGGGTTGGAGTCCCGTCGTCTCCGATCATCAGGCACTCCGAGGTGAGCGGGTTCTGCGGTCGCAACGTGATGGTCATGCTCTGAAGCGACGTATCGGCATGAAGTGCGATGGTCGCCAGAAGCGCGGAGGTAATGCTGAAGAAGACTCGATCTGGACGCCGAAAAATCCGTAAAGTCCGTAGCATTGATTACCTGTTTTCCTTCTCCCCGAGTCGCTGCGGTCGGGTCGCGCACTCCCGCGCCTGGATGCTGGTCAGCGCCTCGCGAAGCTCCTGGCCAATGGTTCTGCTGCCGGCCTGCCGTGTGTTTGAAAGTTGATCACGCCAACGAAGTCGGTCTCCCAGCCTATCTGCGGTAGCAACGGGTTTGTGACGGACGTGTATAGAAACGGCGTGAATGAGAGCACGCGCGTAGGCCTCAAGTCAACGGATCGCCTGAGTAGTCTCATTTGCGACTACTCGGGCCTGGCAGGTAGGGAAAGGCGACGTGGCGTCACTCCCTATATGTGGCCACGTTGACGGCATTCGCTTCGGATGTTTGCCGGGCATCTCCGCGGGGCGTCAGCGTGGGCGCAGAGGCAGGACGGAGGCTTTCAGAACGGAACGTGGTGGCGATGAGGCCAGGATAGGAATCCGAACTTGCGGACCCGGCTCGAGCTCTTCATCAAGAGTCACGGCGTGAAGCCGGCGCGGCTTGCGGCGCAGGCAGGCTACAGCCGCGGACACCTTGCCCGAGATCG
>DATLWH010000451.1:0-12673 GCA_035576505.1 Thermoanaerobaculia bacterium
CTGCTTTGATGCGAACGCCACGGCCGCTCCATGATTGCCTCCGGAGGCAGCGGCCACACCGCTTTCAGGCACGTCACGCAGGAGCAGGTTGGCAAAGGCGCCGCGCGTCTTGAACGAGCCGGCGTACTGGAACGATTCGAGTTTGAACCGCAGAGGGACCGCCCCGAGACCGAAGTCGGAGCCGGGCGTCTCCAGAACGGGAGTGCGGCGGATGTGAGGGCGTATCAGGCGCTCGGTGGCTCGGATCGTCTGCGGATCGACTTCTCTCATCATGATGAACGAGGAGTATACTTAGTCACTTTCCTAAGTGTCTATATGAATCTCGACCGCACACTTCGAGCCCTGGCCAACCCCAGGCGCCTCCAGATTCTCGAGTGGCTCAAGGAGCCGCGGCGGCACTTTCCTCCGCAGGTCGATGGCGATCTCGTCGACGACGGTGTCTGCGGCATCTTGATCGCCGCGAAGCTGAAGGTCACCCAGCCCAGCCTCAGCGAACACCTCAGGATCCTCGTGCAGGCCGGCCTCATCCGCGGCAAGCGGGTGAAGAAATGGACGTTCTACCGGCGCAACGAAGCGCAAATCGACAAGATCAAGGGCCTCATCGCAAAGACTCTCTGAGGCGTAGCGCACGACTGGAGCTGCGATGCACGCCGCTGTAACAAGGAAGCGGGAGCAACGAGCAGGGATCCTGCTCGAGCAGCCGACTGCCAAGGCCCTCCTGCCGCCGGGGCCGCCGTTCTCGCGACGGTGGCGGTGTTCGGAATGGTGACGCTCATCTCATCGAGTCGGGCCGGCGAAATGGGCTTGCGCCTGGCCCTCGGCTCAACGCCGCGCCAGGCGCAAGCACTACTGCTTCGCGCGGTGGCATGGCCAGTAATAATCGCCGTGGCCGCCGGAGCCGCAATCGTACTCGCCGGCATCTCGCACATCCAACCGCTACTCAGTGGAATCTCCTACACAGACCCACTGGCCCCCACCGCCGCCGTATCGATCATCGGAGCTCTGACCATTGCCGCGTCGTGGCGGAGTGTGCGGATGCTGGTCCGCCAGGAGCCAATCGAGACGCTCAGAACGATGTGAGAAGAAGTCATGCTTGTTTAGCAGGCACGTTATGCGGGTGCCGGCGCAGCCGGTACGTCGTCCGGCTCCAATTTTTTAGCTAGGTATTGCGCGAGTTGCTGGAAGAAAAAGCCGACGACGAATCCACCGACCCAGTCTTTCACGTCCGCGGTGACGGGTAACTTCTCGAAGGTGGCGGGAGCAAGGCGCAAGATGACAATGACGAAGGTTGAGACGCACACGCCGAGAGCGAACCTCACCGAGACCGTGGTGAGATAGTCGCGGTTGAGAACCGCGGCGCTCCCTGTCTTGCCGAGACGGTATGTGAAGCTGAAGAGCAGCATTGCGATCACGCCGAGAATCCCGCCAAGGATCACGCCCGGCAATGGTCCGCGAGGCGTGACAGGGATCTCGATTGGTTCCGTCGTGCGCACCGGGTCGGCACGAATAGCGTATGTGATCTGAACAGGCACTTCCATCTTCTTGCTCGTGAAAAAGAGCGTCGAAAGCGACCAGCGAGCGCTCTTCGCTTGCGGGATCACGATCGGGATCTCCATCGTCTTTTCATCTCCAAAGTCGGTGAACGATGACGGAATTTTCACTTGCGAAGGGTCACGTTCTAACTCGGCAGGGACACGAATCACGAGCTTGTAGATGAGATCGGAGTCTGGAGAGGCCTGCAGATGTGCGGTCGCAACCAAGTCGTCCGTAATTGTGTCCAATTTGGCGTCCGTAATCGTGAAAGCGACCGCATCACCCGACTCCTGCGCCGTGGCGGCAACGGCCAGGAGCACGACGAAAAGAGTCATCGCTAGACGAAGTCTCATGGCCTCACCTGTTTGAGAATGGACTCGATCTCATCGCGCCTTTCGGCGAGCACAGACGGTACGTCTTGAACGGCCATCTGGAGACGATTGCGGAGTTCTTCCCATGGCGGCAGTTTGTCGCGATGCAAGCGTAAATACGCGACGACCTGATCGTCCGGCCCGCACTTGCGCGCCAGCGCGCACTCGAATTCCGCTGGAAACCGGCAGCCCTCGGGGTCGGCATCGCATCGCAGCGCTGCGATCCAGATTCCCACGAGTTCGGCGCTCAAGTATCGAGGATCCCTTGTTGTCCGTGCGTATCTACTAAGCACCGTCTGCAGCGCCTGGGGGCGATTTGTAAGCTGCAAGGCCCTTCCCCATTCGGCGAGAACTTTCGCGACGCGGTCGCCGCGAGGCATAGGAATGAGCGAAAAATATAGTTCGCCAGCATCGATGACGAGGTCGAGATTGTAGGGGCGAGGCGGCCGCTGAGCGGTTTTCGTGACGACGAGATAGAGGAATCGCTCCCGCGTATCGACACGGTCCTCGTCGTTGACGAGCTTGATAAACGGGCGAAAACACTCATGAATCGTGCTGCGCGGATTGCTTTTGAAGTCCTTCTCCGACTTGGCGATGACTTCGGAAAGTGTCATGTCCATCGTGCATCCGGATGAGTCCGAAGGTAACGCCATTGCGGACGCGATGAGAGCCAGGGCGAGCCGGTTCATGTGCGCGCTCATGAGAGGTAGCGAATCAAAATAGAACGGAGGCGAAGACCTGCGCGAACGAGCTGCTCGTCGGCGACAACTCGGCTCCAGCTTTCATAGCTGCTGTCGATGAACACGCTGCCTGGAACCCTGTAAACGTTCGTGGCCAGGCTATGAGTCTCGTTCACCCAAGACTCGATGTTTCCCTTCTGGAGCTGCGAAGCGTTCCGCCTCCTCGTAGCGGCAATCAGCCGCTCGGCATGTCTCGCTTCGTCTTCGCCCGTCTCCAGTACGTCCGCATCCCAGTATTTGTGCAGAGACATTGGCATGTTCTTGTAGCGGATCTTCACATCGTTGGCGCCACGATCGTGATTGCTCGTCGTATGCAGCGGCTGGTGCGCATCAGCGATCAAGTGAACGATGAAGATGAGGGCCTCGCGGCGATCGGCTAAAGGTTTACTGCGATCTGCCAAAATCTTCTCGAACCGTTCAAAGGCCTCAACAAGGCAGTCGCCTTTGTGGCAGTCGCGTGTTTGGTCATACGCGCGCGCCGTCAGCGGAATGTCAACGAAGTGCCAGATCCCCGTTTCGGGCCGTGCGACCCGCCACTCGTCGGGTAGCGTCGAGACGGTAACGAGTGTCTCCTTTCCGAGAAGCTCTCTAATGCCGGCATCGACCACCGGCGGCAGGTCGGCAGAGGCAATGCGGGCGACGAGCCGATGCCCAAGCGTCCCCCATGCCATTGCGGAGCGGCAGGGCAGCAGGGCAGCGATCAGGACCACGACGACGCGAAATTTCATTCAAATGAGGAGTGTCGGGTCGGGCACAATTCCCTACCTTAGGGCGTCCGTGGCTAGAGGCGATCAAGCTTCAAACGAGCAGGGATCCTGGTCGAGCAGCCGCCTGCCAGGGCCTCCCTGAGTGCCTGGCCCTTCAACCCACCGCCGCGTTGACGGTCGGCAACATCGGGCAGGCTCTTCTCTCCCGCTTCCCCCGTGTGGTCCTCGACTACGCGCACAACCGAATGATCGTCTTTCCCGGACCGGCCACGGACAAGCCGTTCGAGGAACGCCGCAGTTTCGGACTGACTCTGCTGGCCGACGCAAAGGATCTGCATCTGTTTCGCGTGACCGCGGTCGGGAACGACTCTCCCGCCGAGCGCGCTGGTTTCCTGAAGGACGACGTCATCGCCTCGGTCGACGACCGCCAGGCCCGGTCCATCTCCATGGCTCAGCTGAGAGAGATTCTGGCGGCGGACGGAACAAAGCATCGGTTCACGGTCGCGCGCAAAACGCAGCCCGTTTCGTTCACCGTCGAGATCGAGACCGCGCCAATATCCACGATCCGCTGATGACAAACGCCGAGCCGTAATGCTGGTCGAACGGACAGCGGTTCGACGATAATGTGCGTTCACGTTTGAAACGAAGGAGCACGCGATGATCTCTGGCAAACGCTTGACGAGCTTCTCGATCGCGGCCGTTTTGATTCTCCTGGGTACGATGTGCGCAACGGCGCAACAACCGCTGACGCAATACAAACCCCTCTACCCCAGCCAGAAAGCCAGCGTCATGCAGACGATCGGCGTCACCGATGTGACAATTACCTACTATCGTCCCGCGATCAAAGGCCGCACCATCTTTGCCGATGCTCCACCCTCCATGGAGTCGCGCGCGAAGGGCGACGCCACACTCGACAATCAGAATGAGCGAAAGCCAGGCGAGCCGATCGTTCCGTACAACCATGTCTGGCGCGCCGGCGCGAATGACGCGACGGTCTTTCAGGTCACCGACGATGTCCTGATCAACGGTCAGCCGCTGAAGGCCGGTACCTACAGCCTGTCAGCGATCCCCGGCAAAGAGGAGTGGACGATCATCTTCAACAACGATTACGGACAGTGGGGCGCGTTTTCCTATGACTCGAAGAAAGACGCGCTCCGTGTGAAAGCGAAGCCGCAGCCGGTTCAGCAGAGTCAGGAGTTGCTTGCGTACAACTTCGACCCGGTGACCGCGAATACGGCGACGGCCAATCTGCGCTGGGAGAAGGTGAGTGTACCGTTCACCGTCGAAGTCAAGGACGTGAAGGCGGTGTGGCGCGCCAGGACTGACGCGCTGATCGCCGCAAATCCGGCGAACGAAGTTTTTCCCCTCCAGGCGGCGAATACGTACGCCAACGACAAGAATTGGGACGAGGCGCTGAAGTACGTCGATCAGTCGATCAAGACCAAGCCGACGTTTCGAGGACTTTCTGCAAAAGCCAACATCCTGCACAACGCCGGCAGGAAGGAAGAAGCGCTTGCCGCCGCCGATCAGGCAATCGCCAAAGGCAAGTCCGATGGCGTTGACACGACGGCGTTCGAGAAGCGCGTGGCCGGGTGGAAGAGCGGGACGTAGAGCCCGCGCAGGCCCCGGCGGTTCGATTGGCCTGACTGGCTGGACCCGATAAGGCTAAGCCCCCGTAGGTGATGCGTTTGTAAGATTGTCTTGAGGATTGTCTAACGTACTCCGAAGGCCCCACCCGCACGCAAGAAGTCCGAGGAAAGCAAGCGCCAGACCGCCGGTGAGGCCGGGCGGGTAGTACGAGAGACGGATCGTGTGCGCGCCGCGAGGTATTTCGATGGCGCGGAAGGCGTAGTTCGCCGTAAGGATCCGCGCCGGGCGGCGGTCGATGGTCGCCGTCCAGCCGGTCATGTTGCTCTCCGAGCAGACGAGCAGCCCGGGACGCTGGGTCTGGACGACGAGCTCCACGTCGTTGAGCGAGAACTTCGTCACGCGTGGCTGAACCTCCGCAGTCGGGCCGGCGGCCGAGGGAAACGACGGCGGCGCTTCGAGAAGCACGCTGCCGCGGGGAAGCGTCTCCAGCGCCGCGAGAGCCTCGCTCTCCGACCTCGCCATCTGATAGCTCGACGTGAACGAGTAGCGGGGATCGGCCGGCCGCCGCATCACGTGAACGAGGGCGTCGACGTAGAGTGGCTCGTAGCCTCGCTGCACGGCTTCCGCCACGTGACGCTCATCCGAGGAGGCAATGGCGATGTACTCGATATTTGCGACATCGAGAACCCGCTCTGGAGGAATTTGGTTTGCGTCACGCAGGATCGGGTCGGGGATCGGGCCGAAATAGCGCTTGTAGAGACCATACATCCGCGTCGAGGCCGAAAGGATCACGTCGAGCGTCGGCTGACGGAATACCGACTCGGTGTTCGCCGGGTAGACGGGCATCGGCAGCACGCGGCCTCCGCTGTTCTTTTCGGCCAATACTTCGACATAACGCGGCGGATGGGCCCAGACGTTTCCCCGCCGCGGGCGCGGGTAACTGCTGTTCCTCAGACCCTCTGCCGCGAGCAGGACCATCACGAAGACCACGGCCGCGGTTCTCACGCGCGGCCAGCGATGGGCGACCCACGCGGCGATGACCGCGAGCACGCAGAAAACGATCAACACTCGAAAGTCCGCGAGCCACCGCCATCCCTCCGATTGGAACGCAACGCCTCGGCGCCAGGCTTGGATGCGCACCGCCAGCAACGCCAGCCCGGGGATGGACGCGCCGACGGCGACGTGCCACGCCCGAGGCCGCCCACCGAGCAATGCGTCCAAGCCGAGGGACGCGAGGATTGCCGTCGAATACGCGACCAGGATTCCGAGGTAGGCAGCACAGTGGAAATTGCGCAAGATCGGAACGTAGGCGAGCCATTGCACGGGCGGAAGGCCAATGGTCTTCGCCAGCGCGAGCGCACCGCAGAGCGATGCAGTGATCCTGAGAATTCGCACCGCCATTCCACCGCCCGCGACGAAGCCGATTCCCGTGAGGAAGAGCGCGACGACCCCCGAGTAGTAAAGGTGGAGCCCCGTGGATCCCATGACGGCCGGATGTGCGTAGATGGCGACCCCACCCATGATCGTCGGGGAGAGTGCCTGCCCGAACTGACTGGCCGGCATCGTCGCCTGGGCCGCGTGAGAGTAGTACTCGCGGACGTGCGACATCTCATCCATGGCCTTCCAGCCAGGCAGATAGACAACGCTGGCGATGGCGAGGGAAACGGCCACGGCGCCGGCGAACCACGCCGCGGTCCGTGCACGCTCCTTCGACTTCATGACGATGGCCACAATGGCGTACACGACGCTCATTCCGAAGGTCTGCAGAAGGACCGGAGGGAAGGAGGCCAGCGCGACAAACGCAAACGCCAGAGCAAGCTGCGCCGCGCGCCGTGCGTCCGGCCGGTCGATAAGACGCGCAGTGACGAGCAGCGGCAGGGAGAAGAATGCGACCGGCTGTCCGATGACGGAGGGCGATGTCTGGATCACCGCGCCGGAGAAACTGAATGCGATTGCCCCTGCCAGCGCGGCCGGCCACCGCAACGCATGCAGACGCAGAAAGAAGTAGGTCAATGTGCCGGAGCAGAGGATCAGGAGCAGGATGTAGGCGTTCTTGACCACACCCCCGTTGCCCAGCAGAACCACCAGCAGCGAAGGAGGAAAGAGGTACGCCGGCCACATCGAAGCGAAGGACGGCCCGCCGCCGCCGACGTACGGATCCCAGAAGGGGAACTCCCCCCGCAGGAGGCTGCGGCGCAGGAACTCGCGCGAGGGATCGCTTTGCATGATGGCGGAGGTGATGTCGCGGTAATTGGGATACCCGACCAGATCCGGACGCCGCCACTCCGCGGGCGAGCTAAAATCCGGCCAAAGGGGATTGAGGTTGTCGGACGCGACGAGGGATCTGCCGTCGAAGATGACGTTCGCGAACGCCGCCACGACCAGCAACGCGAGCAAGGCGATGGCAATCCGGTCCTCCCGCACGGAAGGGCATTGTGGATCACCGTACAGCGCACCAGCAAGAATGAAGGAGTGGCGATTGGCTGGGAGGATTGGACGGTATTCGAACTCTGGTGTTCGCTGCAGTGAGTTGAATCCGCCACTAGTGGCCGAGGCTTGGCCCAATCTACGCAGCGGCGCCGCCCGGGCTGGCAGCACTAGACGAAGTCCGAACCGCAGCGCGGTGCGTGATCGTAAAACCGTGGCTTTCGCCACGGCAATTCTTCCGCTGCCGCGTGCGATACTCTCTAGTCCAAATGAGTTCCTACGAGTTGGCCCGGCTCGGTCCTGACTCATTCGAGCACATGGCCAACGCGCTGGCGGAGCGCGAGTTGGGCTTCCCCGTCACGACGTTCGCTCCCGGCCCCGACGCGGGTCGCGACGCATACTTCGAAGGGAAGGCTCCGTACCCGACTAAGGCGAATAGCTGGAGCGGGCGTTGGTACATCCAATCGAAGTTTCACGATCCCGATGCCGTGAAGAATCCGCAGAACTGGCTCGTCCAAAAGATCAAAGAAGAGCTGGCGGCATTCGCGTCTTCGGATAGCCGCCGCACGTGGCCGGATAACTGGATCGTCATCACCAACGTCAATCCGAGCGGGCATGCGGAAACCGGTGCATTCGACCGGGCGATGGCGGCGGTCGCGGCGGCGCGGCCGCAGTTGGCGCGCCGCTTCCACATCTGGGGTGGCAACAGAGTTCTCGAACTGCTGGATAAGCACCAGAGCGTGGCGGAACGGTACGGCGATTTCCTTACGGCCGGGCACGTTCTCGCTGCCCTGCGGCATGCCTTGGCCGATGCGAGCGCGGACGTCGAGTCCATCATCCGAGCCTTCATAGTCAAGCCGTTTTCGTCGCAAGCGTACGCGAAACTGGAGCAGGTCGACGTCAAGAAAGACGAACGGCTCGCGCTCCATCACGCATTCGTCGATCTCCGGTTCAGCGCGTACGCGGATCACGGAGACAAAGCGATGAAAACGCTGATGCGGGCCGCCGCACAGTCGCACCGCCCGATCGGCCTGTCCGCTTCGGAGCGATGGACTTCATGGCGTCGACGCCCGCAGCGTGCCCGCGTCTGGTTCGTCCGCGGCGGTCCAGGGCAGGGGAAGTCGACGCTGGCGCAGTATTTCGCGCAAATCCAACGTGCAGCCTTGATCGTGCAGGAGGATCTGCCCGTCTCGACGGACAAGGAGGTCCTCGTGCGCGAGATCGAGCGCGCGGCGAAGAAGGCCCGGTTTTGGCCGCATTTCCCTCGCATCCCGATTTACGTCGAGTTACACAAGTACGCAACGTGGTATGCCGAAGAATCGGGCAAGCGCGACGACAGGGGTGTCTTGGCGTATGTGGCCTCTCTCATCCAAGGGATGACCCATCAGCCCGCGCTCGTGGGTACTCTGAAGCGGGCCTTGGCGCAGAGGGGATGGTTCATCGCATTCGACGGCCTCGATGAAGTTCCGCACGACGTCAAGAATGAGGTGGCGACAAATGTGCGGGAGTTCGTCAATGAGGACTTGCTCGACGTTAAAGCGGACGCGTTGATCCTTTGCACGACGCGACCACAGGGGTACTCCGGCCAGTTCTCTGGACTGGAAGCGGCATCTGTGGAACTCAGCGCCTTGAGCCCCGAGGAGGCAATCGAGTGTGCCGTCCCGGTATTGTCGTTCCAGCGCGATGAGGACGATGCAGAGCGCGATGTGCGCACGCTGCGATCTGCGATTGGCAGTCCGGCAGTCCGCGAGTTGATGCGTACGCCGTTGCAGGCCCACATCATGGCCGTCGTCGTCCGCGGCGGCCGGAAACCTCCTGATCGACGATGGGAACTCTTCAGGACCTTCTATCGCATCATCTACGAGCGCGAGGCCGAGCGCGAGCTGCCGAAGAACATCAAAGAGCTGTTTCGCTCAAGACGCTATCTGATCAAAACTGTGCATGATCGCGTAGGCTTCGCTCTTCACGCGCTCGCCGAAACGAGCAATGGAGGCGTGGACGGTTTGCCGCGGCCCGTCTTCGAGCAGATCGTGCGCGCGGCGGTCAAGGCGAAGCTGGAACTCGATCTCGATGCCGCCGTGGCCGCCGTAAGGGAAGCGACGATCGAGCGCTTAGTTCTGGTCAACACTCCCCACGACGCGAATCACCTTCGTTACGACATCCGTCAGCTTCAGGAGTTCTTTGCCGCGGAGTTTCTGTACGACTGTTCCACCGACAAGCTCCGCGAGCGTATGCTTCTGCTCGGCGGAGACGTTCACTGGCGCGAGGTCGTCCACTTCATCCTCAGTGCGTTTCTCGAAGAGCACCGGCATGCCGAGCTGACATTCGCGATCGAGTTGCTGACCGAGATCGACGGGCGGCGTATCGATCTGCCGAACGCCTTGCTGCGTGGTGGCCTCTGTCGGGGGGCCCTGATCGTCGCGCGCGTGCTTGCTGAGGGTGTGGCCGAAGAAGACCGCGACCTGCGGGAAGCATTGCGTCGGGCTGTCGAGCCCGTATTCGCGTCCACCGAGACAGCGACCATCGCCTCCCTGATCGAGACGCCTCATCCGAACACGGCGCAATGGCTAACCAAAACTCTGTCGGACCACTGCCGTAAGGCTGCGGCAGCCGAGCAGCCCGGCGCGATTGCCGCACTTGCCTTTCTGTTGTCGGATGACGATCCCGCCGTCGCCACGGTGAGGGACGTCATCGGCGCGGCCGATGCCTCCTTGCTCGCGTTGGCTGCGCGGATCGTGTTGGAACTAGCGAAAAGATTCGGTACGTGTCGTCAGTGGTTCGTCGCGATCGTTGCCTCGGCCGTTGCCGACCAGCGGTGGCAGCGCATGTCGATCACAACGGCGGAATCGATGCTCGCGTTCCTCCGCATGCACTGGGGCCTCATCCGTTCGATGTTCGAGGACGAGGCGCGTGCGTTGTTCGAATGGCTCCTCGCGCCGGAGACGAAGACTCCTAGCCCTTCGGGCAGTCATGGCGGTCTACTTCGGGTCCTCGCGATCATCGCGCGGCATGCCGGTTCCTCGACGGAAGCCTCGCGCCGTGCAGTCCGGGAACTCGTTGGGACGGAAGGCGAAAGGTTGTCGGTCCTTACGCCGGAGATCCGATCGCTCATTCGCGCCGGGCGTGGAGGGAAACCGCGCGCAGGCGCGCATCGCGATGAGTCGTGGGCGATCGCCGAACGAGCGCGCGATGAAGGTTCCCTCCCCCAGCACGTTCTCGCCAACGAATGGCTGAGCATTCTCACGGAAACGCCGGATGTCGCTCTTCGGATTTGGCAGCGCGAGGCGTGGAAAGGGGAAGACGACGTTAACTTTGTCACGCATCGTGCTGCATTCGGCCCGCTGCTGGCCGCGTTACTCGCCAACCCGATGCATTTGATCGCCGCTCCGGGCATCTGGTCAACGTTGTATGCCCGATCGGGTGGGAACGCGGAGCTTCGCGGCGCGATGGTGAAGGGTGCAGCATCGCGCGTCGTCCCCATTGCGGCCGACGACTTTCAGGCCTACAACTTCGCTTTGTCATTTCCCCACGAGGCGGTTCTCCTGCCGCACCTCGTTACCGCCATGATGGGCGCGGCGCGCCGCATCCGCGCGAAGGGCAGGCAAGACGCAGCATGGCAGCGGATGCAGAACGCAGCGGACGACTTGGCGCCCGATCTTGAGGCGCTGCTCGCGGTCATCGACGATCGCCGGCGGCCAAAGCGCGAGCGGATGGCGGCGTGGTTGCTCGCGATCATTTTGCGGGGGCCGCAAGACTCGATACGACCGCTTCGCGATTTCTACGATGCGCAGGAGGCATACTGGTTCGTCCCGGCAGTCGGCGCACACTGCCTTACGTTGACCGGAGGCGGGCGCAAGATCGTGCACGCTTCAATTGAGGAGGTGTTGGAGTTGTCGCGCAACGATTTCGATCATCGCGACCGCCTGAACGATGTCTTTGCCTCCTGGCGCGAGACCAGCGAGGCACCGCTCGCGCATCGGAGAGCGGCTGCCAAGTGGCTCGACATCCCGACTCTCTCTTCGCATCCGTGACCCGGCGAAGAGCTTGGCTGGGAGCACTGGACGAGTATCGAACCGCAGTGCTGCCAAGAACTCACATCGATCATACGGCCTGCCGAGCCAGTCCCACAGGTGATCTTTGTCAATTTGGGCCCGAATCCCATCACGTTCCACTGAGATATCCGAACTGTCGGGTATCTTTGCAGTTCACGGATGAACTGGTCGGCAGCAAAGGCCCGGCAAGTTCTCGGTTCGCTTTCTTCGAATCGGCCACGATGACGATCACGGTTCGGCAGATCCCCGTACAGACACGCTGCCGACTCTCGGCTAACGGCGGCTTCATCCGCGTGACGACTGGCCGCATGGAAAGCGAGCGCGATCGCAGCGAGCGAGCTCGTCGAGCGGAATTTCGAGTTGCTCGAGCGCTCCGAGAACGAACAGACTCGCGCGTTTCTCGGCTGGGAAAGCGTCTCTGTAGGGGTGGAACTGAGTGAGCTCGTCGCAACCACCCTCCTTCATGACGGGCCGCCCCTTTTTTCACCGCGGATAACGCAACCAGCAGAATGCTTTTCGAACGCATAAGCGTCGATGGTTTCTCGTCGGCCGAGGCACGTGCGTTCCTACGGCTTTGCCCTTTCGCAGGATCGAGAAGAGGTCGCTCCAGTCCTCGACCGACTCGCCCATGTCGCCGGAGCCGCCGTTCACGCCATCGCGGATTTCTGGTGCGTGCATGCGGATGACGCACGCTGGTTCCGCCATCTGCCGATGTCGCTGACGATGGGCGAAATCGACGCCGTCGAGCCTGGCGCGCCGGGGCGCGACACGGTCTGCGAGCAGATCGCCGCGATTACGGAGTGTCTCGAAGTCATCGCCCAAGCCGATGCGCATCTGAAAGTGTACGAACACAGGGCGCTGCAGATGGAGGACGTCCGCAACGCACGGTCTGTGGTGCTCGTCGCGACGCAACTGGTCATCAATTGGGTGGGCGTGAGCGTCGGGAATAGCCATGGCTTTGGTGGATCGTCGCGGTTCGGCACGATCTCAACGCATCGGAGCGCGAGATTCTCCAGCGTGACGGCGGGCTACATCATCGTCGATGAAATCCTCTAACGCGGCAAAGGCTGACTTTGCTGCGGGAAGCGTATCTGGCCCGCGCATACCTCCTCCGCAGTCTCGTGCAGCGCATGGAAGAACGGCTGGGTCATCTCAACCGCCTCATCGATCACGCACGGCGCAGTACCGAGGATGCATATGTCCATGCCGCCATCGACGTTCTGTACTGCGCCTGGGTTTTGGCCGAGCAGAAT
>DATLWH010000452.1:0-2975 GCA_035576505.1 Thermoanaerobaculia bacterium
TCCTCGCCCGGTACTTTTGAGCGCACGCCCATGGCGATGGCAACGTCGGGGCCGAGGCGGAAGCGGACGTAGTTCGCGCCGCCGGGGGCGAGGCGATCGGCGTGAAAGATGGCCAGCGGCGGTGGATCGAGCTCGACCAGCACCTCGGTGCAGGTGACGGGGAGCGACTTGCCGGCGCGGATGTAGAACGGCACGCCGGCCCATCGCCAGCTGGCGATGTTGAGCCGCAGGGCGGCGAAGGTCTCAGTCTTCGAAGCGGGAGCAACGCCTTTCTCGTCGTGATAGCCGCGGAATTGGCCCAACACGACGTTGGCCGGGTCGATCGGCTCGATGGCCTCGAGGACGCGGGCGCGGGCATCGCGGATCTGTTCCGGGCTGCCGCTCTGCGGCGCTTCCATGGCCAGGCTGGCCACGACCTGAAGCATGTGGTTCTGCACGACGTCGCGGATGGCGCCGGTCTCCTCGTACATGGCGCCTCGTCCCTGCACGCCGAAGTTCTCGGCCATGGTGATCTGCACGCCGCGGACGAAGTTGCGGTTCCAGAGCGGCTCGAGGAAGGAGTTGGCGAAGCGGAAATAGAGGAGGTTCTGCACAGGCTCCTTGCCGAGGTAGTGGTCGACGCGGAAGATGGCAGCCTCGTCGAACACAGCCAGGAGGGAGGCGTTGAGATCCTGGGCAGTGGCGAGGTCGCGTCCGAACGGCTTTTCGATGACGACGCGGGCTCCCTTGGCGCATCCGGAGCGGCCGAGTTGGCCGGCCACGACTGCGAACATGCTCGAGGGGATGGCCAGATAGTGCAGCGGATGTTCGGCCGTGCCGAGAGCCTGGCGCAAACGGTCGAAGGTGGCGTCCTCGCGATAGTCGCCGTCGATGTACTGCAACAGCGAGAGGAGTTTCTTGAATGCCGCATCATCGACACCGCCGCCGTGTTCGGTGAGGCTGGCGCGGGCGCGCTCGCGCAACTGATCGAGCGTCCAGCCGGCCTTGGCCACCCCGAGCACCGGAACGTCGAGATGCCCTCTCTTGATGAGGTCCTGCAGGGCAGGGAAGATCATCTTGTAGGCGAGGTCGCCGGTAGCGCCGAAGAAGACGAGAGCGTCGGAGTGAGGTGGGGGTGTCATGGGTGTGAAGGATAACGGAAGCTGGAGGTCGTTGATGCGGTGTTTACTGCGCCGGAGTCCGCGATGATGCCGGCGAAGAGAATCGCGGTGAACAAACGATAAAATGGCGAAGTCGATGACCGAGGCAGCCGAGCTGCACGGTAGCGAAGGAGCTGGGATGAGCGATCAAAAGTTCGCGATCGAATTCGACCGTGATGCGATCGAAGAATTCTGCCGGAAATGGCGGATCAAGGAGTTCGCGCTCTTTGGGTCCGTGTTGACCGCCGAGTTTCGCCCGGACAGCGACGTCGACGTACTGATCACATTTGAGGACCCGAACCGCGATCTTGGTCCCTGGGGCGGGGACTGGGAAACGATGCGCAACGAGCTCCACGTTCTTTTCCGGAGAAAGGTCGACCTCGTCGAGAAGAAGCTCGTCCGAAATCCGTTTCGCCGTCACCACATTTTGACGACGCGGCGTGTGGTCTATGCGGCCTGAAGATCGTTGACGCCGCGTCGCTCCTGGATGCTCTCGAGGCGGCGAGGCGAATCGTCATCTACGTCGAAGGGATGTCCATTGAGGAATACAAATCAAGCTCGTTGAAACGAGCAGCCGTCGAACGTGAAACTGATCCTAATTGGCGAGGCGCTCAACCGGCTCAGTCAGGAGACGCGGAAGTCGAATCCCAACATCTCCATCCCCGCGATCATCGGCCTCGGAACCGGATCATCCATGAATACGAATGGGATCCAGCACGAGACAATCTTTTCGATTGCCACCGAGCGTGTACCAGAGCTGATCGAACAACTAACCAGACTTATCCCTCCTATACCTCCGGATCCGGAACCAGAGGGATGATTCCGTCCAGCACCCCACTCACTCCCTAATCATCGCCCGCACCCTCCGCTCCCGCACTACCTTTCCATCCTTCATCACGAACGAGACGTCGTGGAGTGTGTGGATGTTCTGGAGGGGATCGGTGTCGGTGGCGATGATGTCGGCGTAGGCGCCGGGGGCGATCACGCCGAGCTCGCCGGTGGCGTCGAGCATCTCGGCGGCGCGGGAGGTGGCCGAGCGGATGGCATCCATCGGCGTCATGCCAAACGAGACCATGCGGTCGAATTCCTGGGCGATCGGTTCGGTCCAGGCGAAGCCGCCGACGTCCGTGCCGAAGACGATCTTCACGCCGGCCTTGAGCGCCTTTCGGAACGAGACCTCGTGAAGCGAAACGCGCTTGGCGTCGCGGCGCCCGGCCGGCGTGTCGATCGGCGCGTTGTGGTCGTAGTAGACCGACAGCGTCGGGACGTACCACGTTCCCTGCTTGAGCATCTGGGCGATGTTGGCGTCGTCGAGCTCGAGGCCGTGTTCGATCGAATCGCATCCGCCGTCGAGCGCGCGGCGCAGCCCTTCGCCGTTGTAGGCGTGGCAGGCCACCTTGCGCTTCCAGGCGTGCGCTTCATCGACGATGGCTCGCAGCTCTTCGACCGTGAGCGTCGGCTGCGAGATGAGATTGCCCTGCCTGTCGACCCAGGAGCGATGCGTCATGTAGACCTTGAGCCAGTCGGCGCCGTGATCGAGTTGCTCGCGGGCCGCTTTGCGCGCCTCGACCGGACCGTCGATGATCTGGGCGCCCTTCGGAACGGTGATCTCCGGCGCGTATCCCTCGAGGTCGTAGCCGCCGGTGGTGGAGATGGCGCGCGTGGAAGCGAAGATGCGCGGCCCGGGGATGCGCCCTTCGTTGACGGCCTGCTTGATGCCGAGGTCGCCGTAGCCGGCGCCCTCCGTCTCGACGTCGCGGATGGTGGTGAAACCCTGCTCGAGCGCGCGGCGCGCCGATACGGTGGCGCGCGCGGCGCGATAGGCGAGGCCGTATT
>DATLWH010000453.1:0-6739 GCA_035576505.1 Thermoanaerobaculia bacterium
CCCGCGAAAGCAGAGAGATATCTCGATGAAGCGTTAAAGTGGGACGGGGAAAATATTGAAATCCGCGCGGCACTGGCCGAGTTGCGGCAGCGGGGCGATGCGAAAGAAGGCGGAAAGGGGTCTACCCTTTTCAAGAAGGGCTGAGTGGGAATGGACGTGAAGGCATACGGCCTCACAGATGTCGGACGGCAGCGCCAGCACAACGAGGACGCGTTCCTCGTGGCCGACGAGGCGAAGCTCTTCCTCGTCGCCGATGGTATGGGTGGTCACGCGGCCGGCGAGATCGCCTCCCGCATCGCTGTCGATTCCATCTCCGAGTTCATCGTTCACACGAAGGAAGATGACGGCACCTGGCCGCACGCCTACGACGAGCACTACACCCGCACGACGAATCGACTGATGGCCGCGCTACGCATGGCCAACACTCGCGTCCTCGAGGCGATGCGCAAGGACGCCCGCCTCCGCGGAATGGGCACGACGGTCGTGGCCTGCATGGCCGATGAAAACAAGATCTCCGTGGCCCATGTCGGCGACTCGCGCGCCTACATGATCCGCAACGGCAAGATCTCCCGCATCACGAACGACCACTCCTGGGTCTTCGAGCAGGTGCAGGCCGGCATGCTCACCGAGGCCGAGGCCGAGAAGCATCCGCTCAGGAATGTGATCACCCGCGCACTCGGTGGCGCTCTTTCCGTCAATCCCGACGCCTCCGAAATCGACAGCCGGCCTGGCGACGTCTACCTCCTTTGTTCCGACGGGCTGACTGGCATGGTTCCGGAAGGGGAGATCCTCAAGCTCGTCACCGCCAACGCGGACGACCTCGAGAAGGCCTGCCGGGAGCTGATCGACATGGCCAACGAGCACGGTGGGCTCGATAACGTGACGGCGATTCTGGTGAAAACGACGTAGTAGATTCGTGGATCCCGGTCGGGACTCTGACATCTGATCCACTCATCGACTACTCTACTGATCGACTACTCATGCACATACGAATCGACTACTGCGGCGTTTGAAACTACCTTCCACGAGCCTCCAGTCTGGCGGCTGAGATCAAACGGGAATTCGGCATCGACAGCGAACTTGTCCGCGGCAGCGGAGGAATCTTCGTCGTCACCATCGACAAGAAGCCCGTCTTTTCCAAGCAGGATGAGGGACGGTTTCCTACCGAGCGCGAGATCCTCGACAAGGTAAGAGAGCTGCGGCAAGCCGGTTGAGTCGGTCGGCTGGGTTCCAGCGTTGCTTGGTTGCTGGGCAGCCCCCGAGCATGTTCCTGCTACCACTCTTGCGGGGTTACGGTAGCTGCGTCGCGGGGCTCACACAACCGAGCAACCCAGCAACTATGTAACCAAGCAACCTTCTTCTACCCCTTGCCTCTACCCGGTTAAACTCCGCGCGTGCATCCCGAGGTCCAGGAGCTTCAGTCAAAACTGAAGGAGATCCTTTACGACTGCGCGGTAGAAATACGCGCCACCAAAGCGGCGGTCTATCTCCTCGGCCTTGAAGGCCGCTACGAGCTCGTCACCGAGTACGGCTTCCGCAGCGCGGTGCGGGCGACGGCCGACCGCACCGATCCGGTCATCGACCGCTGCGGCCGCGGCCGGACACCGTTCTACGTGAACGGTCTCAACACGGAGCCGCGGTTCTCCCATGTGATGTTCGAGTCGGCCAGCGACCGCCTGCTGGCCGCGCCGATCTATCTGCGCGGCAACCTCGTCGGCGCCATCGACATGCGCGACAAGCCGGGCAAGGCGCCATTCGAGGCCGCCGACCTGCCGAAAGCGCAACGGATCGCCGAACGCATCGGAGAGCTGTTCGCAAACAAAAACGTCTTCGGCCAGAGATTCATCACACTCTCCGAGGCCCCCGAGCGGCCGGTCATCATCGGTACGAACGTCCCTGTCGCGCAGGCGAAAGCTCCCGTTGTTGCCCCGGACGCGCAGCCGGCAGTCGCGAAGGCGAAGCCATCCCTCTGGGGGCCGGAGCGGCCGGCGGCCACGAATGTGCCGCGGCTGGCTACGCTCATCATCGAGGCGCGCAGCAACGCCGAGCGGATCCTCTCCCCCGCGTCGCCGGAATCGATCGGCGAAACGGAGCTCGCCGCGATTCGCGACATGTTGCGAACCATGCTTCTCATCCCCGGTGCGGCCGTGGCCTCGGTATCGGCGTACGGACACATGGGAGGAGTGCAGGAGTTGGCGGCGCGCTCCACGCTGACCGAAGAGGCGCTGAACGTCCTCCAGTCGAAGTTGAACCTGTGGCTGAGCAAGCGTGGTGATGCCGGTGGCTTTGTCCGGACGAACATCAGCCTGCCGTTTGGAAACCAGGAGCCGCCCGTGACGGCCGCTCATATCCAGAAAGTCTTTACGGCGCCGGTCGCGGCCGGATCGCTTCGCGGAATCTACCTGACCGTCGTCTTCGCCGGCGCACCCGACCGTGCCGCCCACGAGCTGCTGGCGGCGTTTCATGGGCAGCTCCAGACTGCCATCGAGCACTCGATGGCGCGAGGGGAGATGCAGGCCACGCGGGCCAGTATCGCCGCGGCGCTTCTGGAGCCTGACTTCTCGAAGTACCCCGAGCTGCGGCGCCACTCCGAGGCCGTGGCCGGCCGCGTCGAGGCCTTCGCGCGATTCCTGGGCTGGACTCCGGCGGACACGGAGAACGCGCGCATCGTGGCGCTCGTCCACGACGTCGGGATGCGCTTGCTCGACTATGAACGGCTTTATCGAAAGCGCGATATTTCGCCCGACGAGCTGTCGATCCTCAGGGAGCACGCCTCGGTGGGTGCCGCGCTTGTCGAGCCGCTTCTCGGAAACGAGACCGCCCGGGCAGTCCTCTGCCATCACGAGCGCTGGGACGGTGCCGGATACCCGAGCGAGATGCACGGCGAAGCGATCCCCGTGGCCTCGCGCATCGTCCAGCTCTGTGATGTCTACGAGACGATGATTGCCGCCGATAGCTACGCCGCCGCCGAGCCGCTGGATCAGGCTGCCTCCAAGATCGCCCGTGGCGCCGGCAGTCAGTTCGATCCCGACCTGACACGGCGCTTCATCGACATGCTGCGTACCCGCGTGGTTTAGGCCGGCACGGCCGGCGGCGTTGGTTGCCCAAAGGCTCCGTCACCATCTTCGTCAGATCGTTCTAACGCGCAGGCTCCTGGCCTTCGGCGCGATGAAGATCGATCGCGGCCGGGAAGATGTCGCGGCTCCTGGATCGATGACGTTTAGCGCGGCGGCGGCGCGGCCCGACATGCATACACGATCTGAAGGATCTGACGGGCCACATTCAAACGATAGTGCGACTGCTCATAGTAGTTATGAACGTCGTTCGTGAACGCGTTCGCGCCCGAGAAGTCGTAAATGCGGCCGGGCCCGAAGATCCTCCGAAGCTGTGCGGCGTCGTCCGGATTGAGCGGCACCCGGTCGTAGAGCGGATTGATGATCACGCGGACGTCGGCGTTGTCGCCGGCCAGAATGGACTGTATCTCCGAGAGCATCGAGATCTGCACCGGCCCGATGACCGGCGGTCCCGGCGCCGGCCGCCGGGAGAGATCGCGCGGATATCGTTTCGCGAGGGCCGTGAAAAACGCTTCCCCTTCGCGCTGTATCTCCCGATCCTTACCGACCACGATGAGGTCATTGGTTGCCGGCAGTTGCAACACCTCGCGAGGGCCGTCCTGAAACCCGTCGCCCATCCACGGCTTGACCGAGCCGGTCAGGCGGTATCCGAGGTAGCGGACGAAGAATTGCGGATAGAGGAATGCCGTAAAGAACTGATAGTGAAAGTTGGCGATGCTCGTTCCGGCGACGCGTGGGTCTTTCTGGAGAAGGTAACCGGGAGAGTCGGTTGTGACGCTCAGCGTTTCGGCGTCCATGATGATGAGAGCGTTGCGGATCCTGCGGCTATCTTTGTGCAGAAGGCGCACCTTCGACAAGAGGCCGAAGACCGACTCGCCGGAGGCATCGAAATGAAACGGAACCACCGGGCCCAGATACGAAGCCCAGTCGGCGGTACGGAAAAAGAGAGAGCGCGAGTTTCCCAGAATGAAGGAGTCGAGATCCCTCCGCCGCGGGTGGCGCAGGTAACACTCCGTGGAGACGTAATCGCGATTGAGCGGAACGAGATGGGAGGGGCCGTAGAACGATTGGCCCGGCCGCAGAACCTCGAAGGGGTCGCACAGGACGTAGAGACAGACGAGCAGGAGCAACGGCGCACCGATCGTAGCGATACGGATGAGCAGTCGCGTGAGGCCGGTGCGCGTAGTCATCAGAACTGAAAATAGATGAACTGCGGATGGTCACCGCCGCCCCGGAGTAGTGTCGCGTAGATCAGGAAGTAGTAGACCGCGTACCGTAATTGCCAGGGCATGCGGAAGATGACGCCGGTTTCACCCGGCTTGTCGGTCCGTCTCGAGTACGCCTCGAAGATCATCATGCCGGCGATGGAAATGAGCCGGATGCCGATTGTGGAGAGTGACAGGAGCTGGTCGGAGGACGTTCGGCTCACCAGGAGACGAAGGTCTCCGAGCAGGCCGGACTGGAGATGCGTCAACACGTAGAACGCATCGGCGAACGTCGTGGCGCGGAAGAAGATCCAGGCGACAGTGACCAGGAGAAACGTCACCGTCACCGACCAGGCTCGCAGCAGCGGCGAGGCTGCGCTCACTCCCATTCGGGCCAGCAGCCGCTGGCGCGTTGGCCGTGTGGCATCGCCGCAAAGCAGGAAAAGCCCGTGCAGCGCACCCCACACCACGAAGGTCCAACTCGCACCGTGCCATAGGCCGCTCAGAAGGAACACGATCATGAGGTTTCGGTACCGCATCGGGCGCGGCACCCGGTTGCCGCCCAGCGGGACGTAGACGTAATCGCGGAACCAGCTCGACAACGAGATGTGCCAGCGCCGCCAGAACTCGGAAATGCTCGCTGAGAGATACGGAGTGCGGAAGTTTTCCATCAACTGGAAACCCATGACCTGCGCGCTGCCGAGCGCGATGTCCGAGTAACCGGAGAAGTCCCAGTAGATCTGAAAGGCAAAAAAGAATGTCGCGAGCACGAGAGTCAGTCCGTGATGTGCCTGCGGTTTTGAGTACACGGCGTTGACGTAGACGGCCAGCGTGTCGGCGATGACGACCTTCTTGAACATGCCCAGAGCCATTCGCAACAGACCCGAGGCCACACGCTCGTAGTCAAAGACGTGCTCTTCGCGGAACTGATGGAGCAGGTTCTGCGGGCGCTCGATCGGCCCGGCTACGAGCTGCGGATAAAACATCACGTAGAGCGCGTAGCGGAGGAAGTTGCGCTCCGCCGGAAAGCGCCCGAAGTAGACCTCGATCGTGTAGCTCATGGCCTGGAAGGTGTGGAAGGAGAGCCCGATGGGAAGCAGAATGCGCAGAACCGGCAGCGATGCTTCGGTGCCGAAGAGGTGCGCCAGAAGGCGGACGTTCTCGGTCAGGAACCCGTAATACTTGAAGACCGCCAGCACCCCGACGTTGGCGATGATGCTGGCCACCAGCGCTGCTTTGCGCCGCCTTCCCTGCGAGCCCTCGATCCAGATTCCGGCCGTGTAGTCGATGACGATCGTGAAGGCGAGGATCAGAATGTAGGCGGGGACGAACGCCATGTAAAAGATGCAACTCGCCAGCAGAAGAAGGGGAGTGCGCCAGCGGTGCGGGATCAGGAAATAGAGGGTCGTGACGATCGGGAAGAAGACGAGAAACGAAAGAGAGTTGAATAGCATGCCTTGATCGTTCTGCGTCGATGCGCCAGTGCGTGGCCCTCTGGATTCGGTTGCGGTCCGCGCAGGGTAGCGGACTCGGATTTGCTCGTCAATTTACGCCGCCGAAGAAGTGACGCCAGCGCCGGTGGCCATCTCGGATCGACGAGGATTGACCGCGAAGAAATGAACGGATGCCTACCAGGCATGACCGCCGTGAGACGCCACCGAGTAACCGAAACCTCTCCACGACGTCTAACGTTCAACGACCCGCCCGCGGGTCGCACAAAGGGAGACCTCGATGCTCGCTACGTCCATGCTCCTGTTATCCGCGTCACTCGCTCTTCAGCCGGCCGATCCTCTGGTCCTGCGTGCCGTCAGTCCTGATCCCCATGTCGCGGAACCTGCCATCGCCGCACTCCGTAGCGGCGGCCAGCCCTCCATCGATGCGATGCTCGCCGCGCACGAGCGTGTGGCGCGTGATGCCGCCTCCGAGGCGCGCTTCCGCTCCGCGCTCGACCGCGTGTGCCGTCAGGCCGATTGCCTCTGGTCCGGACTCTACTGGTACACCGATCTCGATGAGGCCAGGCGTGCGGCTCGGGCAACCCATCGCCCGATCCTCTCGCTCCGTCTCCTCGGCGACCTCGGGGAGGAGATGAGCTGTGCGAACAGCCGCTACTTCCGCACCGTGCTCTATCCGAATCGCCAGATCGCCGCGTACCTCCGCGACCACTTCGTTCTCCACTGGAGCTCTGAACGCCCCGTGCCCGTGGTGACGATCGACTTCGGAGACGGCCGCGTGCTGCATCGGACCATCACCGGCAACAGCATTCACTACCTGCTCGATGAAAGCGGGCGGCCGCTCGATGCGCTGCCGGGTCTTTACGCTCCCGCGCCGTTCATGGCCCAGCTCCGCGAGATGGTCTGGTTGTATGACCAATGGTCGCATCTGGAGGCGAATGTCCGCGAGGCAGGTCTGCGGGGCTACCACCGCGTGCGCGCCGACAGCGCCTCGGAGACCGATCGTGGG
>DATLWH010000454.1:0-3151 GCA_035576505.1 Thermoanaerobaculia bacterium
AAAAAGCGCTCGCACCCCTGGCTACCTTCTTCTGCCGCTAACGCGGCGCTCCTGGTCGTTGGCTTTATGTTAGCGCGTATGGGTGTCGGGGGTCGGAAACTGATCTCCGAGCCGGCTTTTTCTCCGACTCCCGACCCCCGACTCCCGACGCCCGCGTCCAAACACGAAGCGCGCCGACCCCTCAGGGATTATCGGCGCGCTTCTATTTTCGCCAGCGTTCCCGATTCGCTCGGGCCGGATCGTGTAGTTAGCGCGAAACGTGCCAAGTGGAAAAGCGAGTGGATTAGTGGATTGGTCGATTCGTGGTCAGGACGACCACTCAGCGACCGCTAATCCACCAATCTACTTGTCACTAATCTACTCAACCGTTCACCGCACGATTCTGCGGCAGCCCCGCGACCACGCAACCCCGAGACCGCGCAACCACGCCTTCACCGCACGATGTACTGATAATTGACCTCGACCTCGTGCACGACCTCGACCGGCTTTCCGTTGACCGTCATGGGACGGTAGCGCCAGCCGCGGATGGTGTTGAGCGTCTCTTCGTCGAACATCGGGTCGGCGGCGTGGTTGAGGATGGCGATGTCGATGATGCGTCCGTTCTTGCCCACCGTGTAGCGGACGACGCAGCTTCCTTCGAGGTGATTCTTCCTGGCGGCGTCGGGGTAGTGCGGATACTCGTGGTCGACTTCTTTGAGCGGCAGCTTGACGGTACGGTCGACATACACGCGTCCGTCGTTGCCGAACGTGATGCCGCCGGCAACGCCGAGCGCGTGGCCGGTTCCGCCGGCCAGCCCGCCGGTCATCCCGCCTGGTGAACCGGCGTCAGCGACGGCAGGCGCGGCCGCGGCGGGAACCGGAGCGGGCGGCGGCGGTATCGTGGGCGGCGGCACGAGGTCCGGGATCGTGTCGGGGATCACGGTGGGCGCAACGATCTGGGTCGGGGCCGACTGCGGAGGGGGCGCCACCTTCACAACCGCCGGCACCACTTTCGGCAGCACCACTTTGGGAGGGGGTGGAGGGGGCGGGGGAGGATCAGGGAGCTGCGTGAGGCTGTAGGCCACGATCATCCTCGGCGACTGCGTCGGCAGGACGACGTTCCAGATCATGCTGGCGAACGCGGCACCGATACCGACAAGATGCACCGCGATCGAGATCGGGAGCGTCTCGTAATAAAGCCGGCGGTTAGGCGGTCTGAACGTCTCGGGCGCGACGGTCTCGAACATGCTGAGGTTAGGAGGCTGAGGGTAGCACCAATTTTCGCGCCTGATCGTAACAGTTGCCGCGGAGGGGAGTCGGGGGTCGGGAGTCGGGGGTCGGAGAGAGTTGCGGGAACATCGCCTTTGAAGAAGCCGGTATCGAGAGAGCAATATTGACGAGACTCCGAGCTCTCTCTCCGACCCCCGACCCCCGACTCCCGACCCCCGAATGCGGTTGTCGCTCATCGCCGGTACGTGCAATCATCAACCAGAGGGAGTCGATGGCGCGGTACATTCAGCGAATCACGCTGCTGGGGAGGCAGCGGTGGATCGGCTGGGAGATCGACGGCGTCGGGACCGAGATCCCGGGCCTCATTCTCGCGGACGACCTGCCGGAGGAAGATCTGCGCAGCCGCGGAGTCAAAGAGTTCCGGCCGATGCCCTTCGAGACCTTCCTGGAGATGAACCCGGCCTCCGGCGTACCGGCGGACGAATCGCTGCTCGATGAGGATGTCGAATTCCGCCTGGACGCGCTGCAGGTCGGTATCGAGCGCCTGCGCGGCCGCGGCGAGAAGGCCGTTCCGCGTGCCCTGCTCATGCACATGTTCGGCGATGCCATCCACCTCAATCACCCCCGAGTCATCGAGCGCCTGCGCGTCTGGGAAGAGAACGGCGCCGTCGAGTTCGTCGGACAGGATGACTGCTACCTGCGGATTCTGGGTCCGCTGTGAACGCGGCTGCGGGGTAGGAGTCTCGCGGTCTCGCGGGGCAGACGCCCGAATCATCGCAAATCGAAATCGAACGTAGGTCGGACTCTCCAGTCCGACCAGTGCTTGCGCGGCCGATCGTTCCAGGCCGTGTCTTTGACGAGCGGTCGGACTGGAGAGTCCGACCTACGTTTTCACGATACCAAGCTTCTCGTAGGTCGCATCGTCGCCCGAGTCCACACGCGTAAACGTCGTCACTCCGCGTTCCGCCAACATCTCCTCGCTCCAGTCATCGACCTTCACCAGTCCCGCGTGGGAGAGATCCTCCGCAACGCCGTCGATGTCGTACCCAACCCAGAGCGCGAATCCCCGCTCCTCGGTTGGCCCGAGTGCGATCGTCGATTTGAATTTCTTGATGTAGCGGGACATGGAGTCGATTCGTAGATTAGTAGATCAGTAGATCAGTGGCACAGGCTCAGGCATCCTGATCAACGAATCTACGAATCTACTAATCTACTCGGACAACCTGGCAACCCAGCAAACACTATGTCCCCAAAACCAACACCTCAATCCCTTCTCCGCAAGGTCTTCCCGCCGATGCTCGCCACGCTGGCCGAGGCGCCGCCGGGCGATGCCACGAACTGGGCGTATGAGCTGAAGTACGACGGATTCCGGGCCGTGGTCGGCATCGTGGACGGCAAGGTGGCGATGTGGAGCAGGAACGAGCTCGATCTCGCGCCGCGCTTTCCCGCCGTCGCCGCGGCGCTGACGAAGCTGAAGCTGCCGGCGGCAGTTCTGGACGGCGAGATCGTCGTCCTCGACGAGCATGGCGCGCCGCGCTTTCAACTGCTGCAGCAGGGAGACCGGCGCGAGCTTCTGTTTGTCTTCGACATCCTCTGGCTCGACGGCCGTGACCTCCGCAAGCGCAGCTACGACGAACGGCGGGCACTGCTCGAGAAGACTCTGAAACGGACTCCGGCGGCGGTGAAAGTCGCCGAGAAGATCGAGACGAGCGGAGACGAGGCGCTCGCGCGTGCCAGGAAGTCGGGTTGGGAGGGGATCATCGCCAAGCGCCGGACCTCGGTATACGAGCCGCGGCGGTCGAAGGAGTGGCTCAAGATCAAAGCGATCAACGAGCAGGAGCTCGTCGTGGTTGGTTGGAACGGGTCGACGCACTCAGCGCGCGAGATCGGCGCTCTCCACCTCGCCGTCATGGGCGACGACGACGCGCTCCATTACGCCGGC
>DATLWH010000455.1:0-3151 GCA_035576505.1 Thermoanaerobaculia bacterium
GCCATGATCGCCTCGATGATGGCCAACCGCGGCGAGCTGACCTCGCCGAAGCTTCTCGTCCAGCGCCGCTCGCTCCTCGGCGATGTCGTGGCGAAGGCGCCTGCGCAGAGCACGACGCGATTGGCATCACCCGCGGCGGCGGAGGCGATCATCAACGCCATGAAAGCGGTAGCCAGCGATGCGAACGGCACGGGGCGGCGTGCACCGGTTGCCGGGATCTCGCTGGCCATGAAGACCGGCACAGCGGGAGAGCGGAAGAACGGCTTGGAGGCGGTGATCCTGGCCTTCGCCCCGGTCGAATCCCCCCGCATCGCCTTCGGTGTAATCGCCGAGGATGCCGGCCCCGCCGAGTACGCCGGAGCGAAGATCGCGCACGATTTTCTGGAAGCGATGTCGACCAGGTTGAAGTGAGCGCCGGAGCGCTGCCGTCTCGGCGGCTGGCCCGGCGGCGTCCCGCCGCCGACCCGGCAAGACTCCAAACATTCGCTCGTAACCCGGCGGCGGGACGCACGCAGAGCCAGCCGGCGGGACGCCAGCGCTCCGAACGGCGAGAGCGTGGCAGAATAGGAACATGCCCTCCGGCCGAGACCGCCGTCGCTCCGAGCGTTTTCCGACGGCGTCGATCCCTGTGCTCCTTTCCGATATCGATGGTGAGTTGATCGACCTGAGCCTCAGCGGCGCCGCCGTCATCCATCGCTCACCGGTCAGCGCGGGAGCGCCGGCCACGCTGGTCTTCCCCAGCTACGGCGGCATTTACATCCCGTGCAAAGTCCTGCGCTCGCTCGTGCAGGTGCGTCGCGCCGGCGAAGATCGTGAGTACGTCTTCCGCTCCGCGATCCTCTTCGCGGAGATGGAACCGGAACAGATCGAGCCTCTGCACGAGTTCCTCGAGATCCAGATCGCCAGGCTGAAGCAAAAGCAGGCCGAAGCCGCAGCCGCGCAGGCGACGTAGGTCGCACCGGTAAAAATCGCAGTATTGCGCGCGGTAAAGGCAAGGCGTAATATACGCCGTTCAGCGACAATTCCTGACGTGTGGCTCTCCGTCGCAGATCGGTTGTTCAGCGGTCGCGCGGGATCTTTTTGTCGCTTGTTGCGGCGTTTGAATCGTATGAAAGCACGGCCAATTTCAAGTGTCCTGCGCGTCAGCCTCATGATTGCGGAGAAGATCCTGAGCTGGAGCGAGGACGTGTTGCAGCTATGAGCAGAAGCAGGATGATTGCAGTTGCCGCTCTGTTGTTGGTTGTCTGTTGTGGAGCTGTGTTGGCGGCCGACCAGTACGTTTTTCGCACGAATCCCGCCGTGGCTGGTGCGTCGGTGTTCGTTGACGGCACACACGTTGGCGAGACAGACGAAAACGGCAAGATAGTCCTCTCCGGTACTGCGCCCGGTGTGCACCTGGTGCGGGTGGAAACCGGCGGCGAGAGCTACACAGCCGAGGTGACGTTCGACGCCGATCTGAACTCTCTGCCATCGTTCAATATCGGTGATCCTGACGGCCATCCAAACACAACTCAGACGGGTGAGGTCGACTACGGCATCGACGCGAATGTTGCCGACGCGGAGGTGGTCGTCGATGGTGCCTCGCAGGGCGTCACCGACAGTGCGGGGCGCGCGACGCTGCGTCTAGCTGCCGGGCAGCCGCACACCATCGAGATTCGCAAACCGGGTTTCGATACGCATGTCGAGACGATCAAACCGGTCACGGCGGGCGAGCTGAAGCTCGCCTTGCAGCATCAGCCGGAGGCGTCTCGGCATCGTGTGGACATCCTCCTCATCGTTCTGGTGGTTCTGCTCGCGGGCAGCGTGTCGCTGTTGGTGACGTTGCTGGTGCGCCATCATGCGCGCCGGAAAACGTTAGCCACGCTGCCCGTCAGTGTTCACGCGATGGATTCCGAACCGACCGGTGGACATTTCGACCGATACCGTCTGATCTCGCCTCTAGGTCGGGGTGGCGTGGCCACGATCTACCGTGCTCACGACCTCATTGACAAGACGCTGGTCGCGTTGAAAGTGCTCGACGTGCGGTGGATCTCCGATCCCGACATGGTGCGCAAATTTCTGGCCGAGGGCGAATCTCTTCGCGCCATAGCGTCGAGCGATGGCGTGGCTGCAGTCGTGAAGTGCTTCCGTTACGGCCGCGAGCATGACTCGATCGTCGGCCGGCCATTTATCGCACTGGAACTGCTTGAGGGAGAGACACTACAGAGCCGTCTCGACCGCGAGCCCACCCTGGATCCGTTGACCGCAGTCGCCGTCGCTTATCAGATCGCGTCGGCGCTGGTCGCGGTACACGCTGCCGGCATCGTGCACCGTGACCTCACGCCCGATAACATTTTCCTCAAGAAAGGTGAACTGATCGCGGCCGGTATCCATTATGCGGTGCCCCTCGTCGTGCTGATCGATTTCGGCATTGCGCGGCAGGACCTGATGTCGCGCATGACGCTTGACGGAAGCATTGCCGGAAAGCCCCACTACATGTCGCCCGAGCAGTGCCGCGGACTCACTGTCGACACGCGCGGCGATCTCTATTCTCTCGGCATCGTCCTCTACCTGATGGCCGCGGGGCGACTACCATTCGCCGGCCGCGACCCTTTCGAGGTCATGCGCGCGCAGATGTCCGACGAGCCGCCGCGGCTGGGCGATCAGGTCGATCTCCGCTACGCCGATCTCTGCGAGCGTCTCTTACAGAAAGCGCCGGACAGCCGCCCACAGTCGGCCACCGCCGTTGCCGACGAACTGGGGCAGGTTCTCTTCTCCATCGGCGCTTCCCCATCAATGAATGTCGTGACATTTCCAACAAGGAGAGTTTCGCTATGACAACGATGCCCCGAAGAACTGCTGTCGTGTTTCTTGTCATTTTCTGCGCAGTTGGTCTGCTCGCCCAGACCGGCGGACTTCAGCCCGTGCGTATCGCACTCATCAGGGCAAACCCAGGCGCGTACCTGAACGAGCGAGTGAAGATCGACGGGTTCGTCACGCAGTTCGTCGAAACCGGATCGAGGTCGACGTCATTCTTCTATCTCAAAGACGATTGGGGCGCCGTGATCAAGGTACGTACCAGCAAAGACAGGCCTTCGGTTGGAAAGCGTTACTCGATCGAAGGGGCGGTCGGCCTTGATCCGCGCACGAAGGACCTTTACGTGAGCGAGGA
>DATLWH010000456.1:0-2113 GCA_035576505.1 Thermoanaerobaculia bacterium
CTTCGCCGCAAAGCCCGTGCTGGCCGTCGCCGAATTCCGCAACGACACCTCGGCTGGCTGGTGGTCATCCGACGTCGGAAGCGATCTGGCCTCGATGCTGACCAACGAGCTCGCCGGCACGGAGAAGTTCAAGCTCGTCGAGCGTCACAAGCTCGGTGCCGTCCTCGATGAGCAGGATCTGGCCGCGTCCGGCCGCGTCAAGAAGTCGACCGGCGCGAAGCTCGGTCAGATGACCGGCGCCCAGTACGTCGTCGTCGCAACCGTCAGCGCCTTCGACAACAAGACGCGCGACACCGGCGGCGGGATCAGCTTCCACGGCATCGGCCTCGGCGGCAAGCAGGAAGAGGCGTATATCGCCGTCGACCTCCGCGTCATCGACACCACCACCGGCGAGATCGAGTTCACGCGCACGGTTGAAGCCCGCTCCACCGGCGGCGGCATGGGCGTGAGCGTCTACCGCGGCGGTTTCGGCGGTCACCTTTCCAACTACGAGAAGACCCCCACCGGCAAGGCGATCCGCGCCGTCATCATGGAGATCTCCGACTACCTCGGATGCGCGATGGTCGACAAGGACTCCTGCATGGACGAGTACAAAGCCAAAGACGACGCTCGGCGCGCCAAGACGAAGAAGACGATCAAGCTCGACTGATCCTCAGGTCGTCGATGATGTCGAAAGCGCCGCTGCTCGCAGCGGCGCTTTCCGTTTGAGGACGATGGCATCCCAGATCCAGCGGCGTGGTGCGCGCGAGCGGCTGAGCACCTCGGCCGTGAAGCCGGGAAAGAGCCGCGCGATCTGTCCTGCCGAGGAGAAGATCCGGCCGACGTAGTGATGCGGCTGACCGTAGCCGCGGCTCGTGGCAATCCGCCTCTGAAGCGAGCTGGGGAAGAGCAGCAGCCCGCGGATACCAAAGTGCGGATCGGCACGGAGAACAAAGCGAAGCCGCGGCGGCGTGGTCAGAAGAATGATCCCCGAGGGGTGGAGAACGCGCGTCAGCTCGTCCGCAAAACGGTGCAACGCTTCGGGCGGCACGTGCTCGATCGTCTCCAGGCAGAGGACGGCGTCAAAGGTGGCGTCTGCGAACGGCAGTGCCTCCCCCGAGGCCGTGGTCGCGTGCGCCGGCGTGCCGCGCTGCAGGCAGCGAGCCGTGTCGCTCAGCAGCGTATCGACCCCGCAGGATGTATAGCGGCCGGTAGCGGTCACCGCCAGCGTGACAGCGCCATTGCCGGAGCCGACGTCGAGGACGTTTCGCGGCGGCGCGGATGGCGGCAGCAGGGCATCGAGCACGTTTCGCCATCGGATCCCTTCGCGATAGCGCTCGCGGATGAACGGGGAGTCGGAGTCGGCATCATGGGCGATGACCTGCTCGTATGCCGCGGAGAAGGCGGTGTCGTGTCCGGCGAACGTGATCGGCTGATCGAGCAGCGGGTGTGATCGCCGCGGGAAGAAGCGCCGGTAGAGTCGCCTCAGCACGCGGCGATCATAGCCCGCACGGGCCGGCACGGCCGGCAGCGTTGGTTGCCCAAGGCTCCCCTCGACAGAGCGAACTGAAGTTCCTGTCGCGCAGACCCGTGGCAGGGAGACCGCGCGGCAGAAGGTTCGGTGCGCCACGTGGGCCGAGCCTTGGGCAACCAACGCCGCCGGCCGTGCCGGCCCGGCTCACTCCAGCTCGATCCCGCCGTTTGTCGTCTGGAGGAACATGTGGCAGGTTCCGTTGCCGATCCTCCCGATGAGCGCATTCTCCGTCCTCGACGTCAATATGAACGGGATGGCGGTCGTGATCGAGCCGAAACTGGTGCGCGCGTCGACGTAGTAGCCGTCGTTGCGTGGCACGTCCAGCTTGATCGAGGCGAAGGACGTCTTCAGGTTGATGTCGGCGCACACGCCGCGAAGGTCTGAGACGGAGATCGAGCCGTTCGCGTTCTCGACCGTGACCCGGCCGGCAATCGTCTTCAGCAGCACCGGAGCGAAGCTCGTGTGGACGCGCACGCCGCCGGAAACGTCGGTGGCGGTGACGCCGCCATTGGCGTTGTCGACGTCGAGCGAGCCCTTGATCAGTTCCACCCGGGCCAGGCCGAAGCGCGTATCGATATCGAGATTGCCGCGGATGTCGGT
>DATLWH010000457.1:0-22417 GCA_035576505.1 Thermoanaerobaculia bacterium
TCTCCTCGAGATGTTTGACGCTCGAGGTGCCGGGGATGGGGAGCATCACCTTCGATCGCGCCAGCAGCCAGGCCAGGGCGGTCTGCGCGGGGGTGGCGTGGTGGCTCTCGGCAATGCGGGTGAGGGGGCCGCCTTTGCCGGCGAGCTTGCCTGTCTGCAGAGGGAACCAGGGGATGAATCCGATGTTCTCACGCTCACAATGATCAAGAACCTTTTCCCACTCGCGGTCGGCGAGGTTGTAGCGGTTCTGTACGGAGACGACGTCGAAGAACTTGCGCGCCCGCTCGATCTCCTCGACGGTCACTTCCGACAGGCCTGCATGTCGGATCTTCCCTTCGCGCTGGAACTCGCGGATCGTTCCGAACTGATCTTCCTCCGGCACATCGGGATCGATGCGGTGCAGTTGCCAGAGATCGATGCGCTCCAGCCGCAGGCGGCGCAGGCTTCCTTCGAGCCCTTCGCGGAGCCGCTCGGGCCGGCCGTTGACGGGCCATTGATTCGGGCCCGTCCGCTCGAGGCCTCCCTTCGTGGCGATGACCAGCCCCTTCGGATACGGATACAGCGCTTCCGCGATCAGCTCTTCGCTGACATGCGGGCCGTACGACTCCGCGGTGTCGATCAGATTGACGCCGAGCTCGATGGCGCGGCGGAGGACCGCCAGCGATCCCTGGTGATCCTTGGGTGGTCCCCAGATGCCGTTGCCGGTAATCCGCATCGCGCCGAATCCGAGTCGGTTCACCAGAAGGTCTCCGCCGAGGTGGAACGTGCCACTGTGCGAGGCGTTGAGGGTTTCTGTGGTCATTTTTTCGCTCCTTCGTGTGATGGGAGTCGGGGGTCGGGAGTCGGGGGTCGGGGGTCGGGAGTCGGGTGTCGGGAGTCGTAACAAATGCACGCCTTGTCTCCGACCCCCGACCCCCGACTCCCGACCCCCGACTCCCGAATCACACTTTCGCCCGTCGATACTGCGGTGGCCATTCCACGTCGATGCCGAGTGCGTGTGCGGCGTGGAGCGGCCAAGAGGGATCGCGCAGCAGTTCCCGCGCCAGCAGCACGGCGTCGGCAGAGCCGCCGGCGATGATCTCGTCTGCCTGCCTCGGCTCGGTGATGAGGCCTACGGCACCGGTGGCGATTCCAGCCTCGGCGCGGATGGCCCGCGCGAACGGCACCTGATAGCCGGGCCTGATCTCCACCTTTGCTCCGAGGACTGCTCCGCCGCTGGAGCAGTCGATGAGATCGATGCCGAGGTCGCGCAAGTGCCTGGCGAACTCGATCGATTGCGGGAGATCCCATCCGCCCGCCGCCCAATCGGAGGCGGAGATGCGTGCGAAGAGCGGAAACTCGGCGGGCCAGGCCTCTCGTACGCGCTCGGCGACTCGCAGAGGGAAGCGCATGCGGTTCGCGAGGGAGCCGCCGTAATCATCCGTGCGCGTGTTGCACAGCGGGGAGAGGAACTCGTGCAGCAGATAGCCATGGGCCATATGCAGCTCGACGACGCGGAATCCGGCACTCTGGGCGAGGCGGGTCGAGCGGACGAACTGTTCGACAATCTCGTCGATCTCTTCAACCGTCAGCGCGTGCGGGACGGGGTCGCCTTCGCGGAAGGGAATCGGGCTGGGTGCGACGGGCTGCCATGAATGCGGGCCCTCGCGGATGACCTGGCCTCCGCGCCACGGCACGTCGGTCGAGGCCTTGCGGCCGGCATGCGCGAGTTGAATGCCGGAGACGGCGCCTTGCGCTTCGATGAACGCCGCGATGCGCCGGAAGGCATCCGCGTGTTCGTTTGACCAGATGCCGCTGTCCCACGCCGTGATGCGGCCGGCGGGGGAGACGCCGCTGGCTTCGACCATCACCAGGCCGGCGCCGCCTACAGCGCGTCCGCCGAGGTGCACGAGATGCCAGTCGTTCGGCAATCCGTCGTCGCTCGAGTACTGGCACATCGGCGAGACGAAGATGCGGTTGCGGAAGGTGACGCCGCGGATGGTGTAGCGGTCGAACAGGTGCATGGATTCCTTGCGCCGCTTCACAGCGCGTTGTCGATTGTCCGCGGCGTCAAGCGCCGCATGGTTCGGAGTCTAATGCCTGCTCGTTTTGGGCCGAAGTGTGACGTTTCGGCGTCGTGATCCGTATACGGTTCGGCTACCATGCCTGAAGCCGCGGAAGACCGTGGCGCTCTCAACAAAGGAGATCTTGTTCATGACTCTTGTTTCCCGCAATACCGGCAGCATCAGCTTGCTGGCGCTCGTCGTATTAATCGCCTCGACCGCGTGCGCGCAAACCCCGCAGCCCCGCCATCACGCGGTCACTCCTCCGCCTGCTCCCGTGGGCGGGCCGACGACACAGGTCATCGGCGTGGTGAAGGACGCATCCAACGGAGTGCCGGTCCAGCTTGCCACTGCGTCGTCCGGAGATCAGTCGTCGCCCACCAACGCGAATGGCGAATTCTTTCTGAACCTCCCCACCGGCGTACCGGTTACGGTTACGGTCCTTCATCCCGGATTCCTTCCGTTCCAGAAGGCGATCACGCCGCAAGCGGGCGGCCGGTATGACTTCGCCCTTACCGAGCAGCCGTCCGTCACGGTCAAGCTGACCTCGGGCGTGACGTACATCGTCGACATCGGCAGCGCGCAGTTTGCCTACGCCTTGCCCCTGAGCAGCTACGTCACGAGCGCAAATGAGAACTTCTGCAAGCCCGACGGCTCGGCCTTCACGCCGACGAAATTCGAGTTCACGAAGATCATCGGGCCGGCAACGGAATCCCCACTGCCGGTGTGCTGCGACGGCGGTCTGCTCGCGGCGACCGCTCAATTCAAGTCGGGCGAGACGACCCAGGTCTTCTTCAAGGACAGTTGCCACTTCACGGAAATCGATTTCGGCGGCCGCGATAAGGCGACGGGGCTGTATCGGTGGGCGAAGTTCACGGATGTAGCGGAGATCGATTTTCCGTAGGACAGGGGGGTGGGGAGTGGGGAGTGGTAGCTCGCGCACCACACCACACGTCACATCCCACCCCCCACACCCCACCCCCCACCCCCCACGGTAAAGCGCGATAGACTGCCATCAGTGGTCAGCATCGATCCGCGCTTTGCCATGGCGTCCGCCGCCGAAGACATCGAGCGCATCTACGCGAAGCAGCGGCAGAATCGCGACTCGGTAGCTGCCAGTTCAGCCAGCGAGCGGATCGAGAAGCTCCGCCGCCTCCGCGCGGCGATGTTTGCTCATCGCCAGGAGCTCTATACCGCGCTCTGGGCTGACTACGAGAAACCGGCGCCGGAAGTCGATATGTCGGAGATTTATCCGGTCGTCTCCGAGGCTCGCCACGCCATGAGGCACCTGCGCCGTTGGATGCGGCCGCGCAGGGTGGCCACGCCGCTGGCACTGTTCGGTTCACGCTCGCGCATCATCCATGAAGCGAAGGGAGTCGTTCTCATCATTTCGCCGTGGAATTTTCCGGTGAACCTCACCCTGGGCCCTCTCGTTTCCGCCGTTGCCGCGGGCAATTGCGTGGTGATCAAGCCGTCGGAGATGACGCCGCACACGGGCGCCTGCATGAAGAGGATCATCGGCGAGCTCTTCGACGAGAGCGAAGTGGCCGTGCTCGAAGGCGACGCCGGAATGGCCGAGGCGCTGCTGCGGAAGAAGTGGGACCACATTTTCTTCACCGGCAGCCCGTCTATTGGCCGCGTCGTGATGAAGGCGGCGGCGGAGCATCTGACGTCCGTGACGCTCGAGTTGGGGGGGAAGTCGCCGGTCATCGTTGACCGCACGGCCAACCTCGACGAAGCGGCCAAGAAGATCGCGTGGGGCAAGTTCCTGAACTCCGGGCAGATCTGCATCGCGCCGGACTATCTGCTCGTCGATGAAGCGATCCATGAGCCGTTCGTCGAAAAGCTCCGCGCCGCCATCGCTCCCGAGACCGGCCTGATCGTCAACGACCGGCATGCCTCGCGTATCAAGCGTCTCTTCGACGATGCGGTTGCCGGCGGTGCCGAAGTCGTGGCAGGAGGAGGATTCGATCAGCGAGCCATCTCGCCGACGATCCTCGGGAACGTTAATCCGCAGTCGGCAGTCATGCAGCAGGAGATCTTCGGACCGCTGCTGCCGATCATCACGTACCGGACGATCGATGACGCGCTGCGGCTGATCGCCGCGCGCGAGAAGCCTCTTGTGCTCTACCTCTTCAGCCGCAGCCGCAAGGTGATCAACGACGTCATCCGCCGGACGACGGCGGGAGGCACGGCCATCAACGACACACTCATCCACTTCTACCAGCTGAATCTGCCGTTCGGCGGGGTGGGGGAGAGCGGCGTCGGCAAGGCGCACGGGGTCTTCGGATTCGAGGCCTTCTCGAACGCACGCGGCGTGTTCGAGCAGCCGACGCGCTTCAGCGCCATTCAGCTCCTCTACCCGCCATACACGAAGCTGAAGAAGAAACTGATCGACCTGACGCTGAGGTATTTCTGAGCCGGCAGATAGGCCGGACTCTCCAGTGCAACGGCCCTTGAAGAACGCGGCTCAAATGGGCTGCGAGAGATAGTCGGACTGGAGAGGTCCGGCCTGCGTTGGATTGAGAGTCCGAGGTTAGATGCGCTCAATCTTTGCTGTAATGCTGCGATGCGTCGTTTTCCACTCTTCCTCCTGATCGTGGTGGGTGCCGCCTGCGGCATCGTGGCGGTCGGCTTCCACAAGTTCGTCGATACGATGCGCTGGGTCCTCATCGGCGCGGCGCTCCATCAGCACACGCCGCTGCGCTCTGTGCTCGTAATCGCGGTGCCGGCGATGGCATCCTTCATGATCGCCCTGGCCATCCGCCGCATGGCGCCGTTCGCATCGGGCGCAAACCTGGCCCGGGCTCGCCGTGCCTACGAAGAGGATGTGTCCGTGCTCGACGACCGCAGCATCCTGGCCACGCTGGCGCTGACGCCTGTCTCCCTCGGTGCCGGCGCACCGCTGGGTCCCGAGGGGCCGACCGTCGTAATCGCCAGCGGCGCGGCAATGTGGATTGCCCGAATCGCACGCGCGCCCAGGGCTGTCGTGCGAAACATGATTCCGGTGGGCACGGCCGCGGGCATTGCCGCGATCTTCAACACGCCGATCACCGGCGTCGTCTTCGCGATGGAGGAAGTCATGGGCACGGCCAGCCGCGACCTCCTCGGCGGAACGATCGTGGCCGCCGTGGCCGCGGCGGTTGTCGAGCGTTTGATGCTCGGCGGCAAGCCGATCCTTGCGGTCTCGCCCGCATCGTGGAGCGATCTGCGCGAGCTGATCGGCTTTGCCGCCGCGGGTGTCGTGGCCGGTATCGCCGGAGGCGTGGCCATCGTTGCCATCTGGAGGCTGCGGCGTGTGATGGCCGGCATCGTGCCGCACGTGGCGGTTCGCGCGGCCCTCGGCGGTGCCATCGTCGGGTTGATCGGCGTATTCGTCCCGCGCATCCTCAGCGTCGGTTACGAGACGACATCTCTTTTCCTTCACGGCGGCGCGACGCTCCGCGAGACAACGGCCGCATTCGCCGGCAAGATCGCCGCATTCGTGGCAGCGCTGTCGTGTGGCGTGATCGGTGGCACGTTCGCCCCTTCGCTCTTCATCGGTTCGGCTCTCGGCGGGAGCATCGGCCACCTCGCCGCGTTGGCGCTGCCCCACGCTCACGTCGACCCTGGCGCTTACGCGCTCATCGGCATGGGCGCCTTCTTCGCGGCTTTCCTCCGATGCCCCGTGTCGGCAGTGCTGATCGTTTTCGAGACCACCGGCGACTACGGTCTCGTTCTTCCGGTGATGCTGGCCGTCGCCATCGCTACGAGTCTCTCCCGCCGCATCGCCCCGCACAGCCTGACCGAGTTGCAGATGCACGAGGAAGGCTTCCGCGAACCGGTCGAGACAAACGACCCTCTGTCGGGATTGACGGCCGCCGACATCATGAGCTCCAGCACCGTTACAGTCCGCGCCGACCTTTCGATGCTCGACGCCGCCCGCCGCATTTCCGGTGTCCGCCACCGCACCTATCCGGTCGTCAACGAAGACGGCAAGCTCCTCGGTCTGCTGCCGTCGACCGCGATCGACGTTGCCGCGCGGGCAGGGACGATGGAAGAGCCGATCGCGGCGCACGTTCAGCCGAACGTCGTCGTGGCAAACGCCGGCGACGACATGCTCGATCTGGTCCGCCGTATGGCTCACGCCAGTATCGACCGATGTCCTGTGATCGACGACGAAGGCCACGTCGCGGGCTTTATCAGTCCGGCCGACATCCTACGGGCGCGTTTGCGAAGGTATGTGCCAACCGAAAAGCGCGCATCGTAATCGGCCTCCTCTTCGGCGCGGAACCACGGCCCTCTTTTGTCACGGCGTGAAACCTTCGGGCTTCTCGGACGTTATTGCTGGCAGAAACGAGTCGAGGAGCGGTCCAATGAGCGGGAAGCGGAAGAAGAAATTCGCGGTATGGTCGATCATCGTCCTGGCGGCCGCTGTCGTCATTACCTTCGTGGCCATGAAGGCCGGGAGCAAGAAGCCTGAAGCGAAACTGCCGGTCAAGGTGGGCAAGACCGAAGTCGCTGACATTCAGGTGAAGGTCACCGAGGTCGGCACCGTCCAGCCCGAGGTGAAGGTCGACGTCAAGAGCGTCGTCTCCGGGAAGGTCATCGAGATCTTTCATCGTGACGGCGACCAGGTGAAGCGCGGCGAGACGCTGGCGCGCATCGAGCCTGACCTCAATCAGGCCCAGTCGATCGCCGACGTGAAGAACGCCCTGACGGCATCGAAGATCCGATACGAGCAGGCCAAGAAGAACTACGAATCCGATCACAGCCTCTTCGAATCCGGCCTTCTGGCCGGCAAGCAGAATCGGGATTCCGAGGCCGAGTACCTGTCGGCCAGGCAGGAGTACGAAAAGACCGAGGAGAAATACAACATCGTCGAGCGCAGCGGCATCCCCATCGCTCAGGCTGCCAACAAGTTCCAGGGCTCGAACGTGGTCTCGCCGATGGACGGCGTACTGCTCACGAAGAACGTCGAGATCGGCGACACCATCACCAGCGGCGTCTCGTCATTCAACGCCGGCACGGTGCTCTTCAGCGTCGCCGATGTGTCGAAGATGATCGTCAAAGCGGGCGTAAACGAAGTCGACATCGGCAAGATTCGTGTCGGAATGCCGGTGAAGGTCACGCTCGACGCCTACTCGAAGATTGCCTTTGCCGGGCGCATCGATCGCATCGCCCCGGCCGTTCGCATCGATGACAAAGTGCGCGTCTTCGACGTCGAGATCCGCCTCGACGCACAGGGCCGCGAGCTTCGCTCCGGCATGACCGCGAACATCGAGGTCAATGGCGAGCGGAAAGACAAAGTGCTCACCGTTCCCGTCGAGTCGGTCTTCCAGCGCGACGGTGTGGAGCTGGTCTTCGTTAAGAAGAAGCTCGACCCGAACATCGTGCCGACGAAAGTCGTGAAAAAGGATGGGGAGGCGCCCGACAAGGATGCCTGGAAGAAGTTCTTCGAGAAGCGGACGATCGTGACGGGACTCTCCGACAACGCCCGCGTCGAAGTGGTGAAGGGTCTGAAGCCGGGCGAAGAAGTCGCGCTCGAAGATCCCACTCTCCCCGCGGATAAGAAGAAGGAAGACAACGACGATTAATGATCCGGGAGTCGGGAGTCGGGGGTCGTAGCAGTTGACCTCTTCCGACCCCCGACACCCGACACCCGACTCCCGAGGAGATCATGAGCGCACTACTCCAATACGAACAAACCGAGCCCACCTTGCGGAAAGCTCTCATCCAGCTGGATGACATCTGTAAGACCTACGACTCCGGCGAGAACGCGGTGCAGGCGCTGCGCGGGGTGGATGTGGCGATCGAGAAGGGGGAGTTCGTGGCCATCATCGGGCCGTCGGGCTCCGGCAAGTCGACGCTGATGCACATCCTGGGCTGCCTCGATACACCGACGACCGGCAAGTACTGGCTCGACGGCGAAGACGTCGCCGAGATGTCGGCGCGCGCATTGGCCCGCGTCCGCAACCAGAAGATCGGTTTCGTCTTTCAGACCTTCAACCTCCTGCCTCGCGCGTCGATTCTGAAGAACGTCGAGCTGCCGCTGCTCTACGCCGGCGCGGGCCGTGACGAGCGGCGTGAGCGCGCCTTCAAGGCGCTCCAACGCGTCGGTCTCGACAAGCGGGCCAAGCATCGTCCCAATGAGCTCTCCGGCGGTCAGCGGCAACGCGTGGCCATCGCCAGGGCGCTGGTCAACGACCCGTCGCTCATCCTCGCCGACGAGCCGACCGGAAACCTCGATCAGAAGACCGGCTCCGACATCATCCATATCTTCGAAGAGCTGGCCGCCCATGACGAGACCATCGTCCTCGTCACGCACGATCCCGCCATCGCCGCGAGAACGCATCGGCGGATTACGCTGGTGGATGGAGAGATTGTGGAAGAAGTGGATTAGTGGATTAGTGGATCGTAGATCAGAGGATTATTCGATGAGTGGAGCGACACGCCACTAATCCACTAACCGACTAATCCACTGAACCAACGAAGCGAGCAATCATGATCCTTCTCGAATCCATCCTCGACGGTATCCGCGACATCAAGGACCATTTCGGCCGCACGATGCTGCAGCTCGTGGGCATCATCCTGGGCGCCGGCTCGATCGTGGCCACCTTCTCGCTGTCGGTTGCGGGCAAGTCCGCGGCGATGGAGTACTACCGCGTGTCCGGCGGAATCGAGAAGATCTGGGTCTCCGACAAGCCGACAGGGAAGGTGACGCTGGATGCGAAAGCGCTGGCCTCGAAGGGCCTGACCTACCACGACGCGGTGGCTCTCAAGCGTGACGGGAAAGAGATCGATCTCGTCTCACCCGTGGCCAACGAGAACATGACCATCCGCTACCGCGACATCGAAAAGCCGCGCAACATCATGGGCGTTACGCCGGCCTACTCGCCGATGAACGACTTCCACGCCGGAGCCGGCCGTTTCATCACCGACAACGACCTGACCACGGCCGCCCGCGTCGTCGTCATGGGCACCGAGCGCGCCCAGGAGTTCTTCGGCAGCGACGATCCGATCGGAAAGACGTTGACGATCAACGGCACCGGCTACCTCGTGGTCGGCGTCATGGAGGAGAAATACTTCAGCTTCGATCACAAACGCAATGTGATGCGCTGGATGAACCGCCAGATCTACATTCCCTTCACGACCTACGTCACGCGCAAGGGTGACACTCTGGAGCGTGGCAAGGTGAGCTTCATGCACGTGCGCATGAAGGACGTGAAGCGCAACCAGGAAGCCGTCGATGAGATCAAGGCCATTCTCTTCCGCGAGCACGGCACGAAGGATTACGACGTCTTCTCGCGCGTGGCCAACCTGCGCCGCAACGAGCAGAACAATCAGATGTATGACATGACCTTCATGATCTGCGGGATCATCTCGCTTCTCGTCGGCGGCATCGTCGTGATGAACATCCAGCTCGCGTCGTTCAATGAGCGGGTGCGCGAGGTGGGGACGCGCAAGGCCGTCGGCGCGTCGCCCGCGCAGATCTTCTTCCAGTTCCTTTCGGAGACGGTTCTCGTTTCCGTGGTGGGCGGATTCCTCGGCATCGTGGTCGGTAAGTTCTTCACCGACGGCATCGCCGCCCTGACGCGCGACCCCGCCGTCATCACCGTCGGCACCGCGGTATGGGCCATCGTCTTTGCCGCCGGCACCGGCCTGGTCTTCGGTATGTACCCGGCCATCCGTGCGTCGCGTTTGAATCCGATTGAAGCGCTGAGGGCGGAGTGAGTGGAACCAGTGGATTCGAAGATCAGTGGATCAGTGTTGTCTCTAATCGACTAGTCCACTAATCCACTTCTCGCAACCCGAACGAATCGCACGCGTAAACAGAGACAATCCATGCAACTGCTCGAATCCGTCCGTACCAGTCTCGAAGAAGTGAAGGGGCATCCCCTGCGCTCTTTCTTTACGCTCATCGGCGTGATCCTCGGTACGCTGGCCATCGTCGTCGTGATGTCCGTTCTCGACGGCGTCGAGCGCGCCGTGTGGCAGGGCGTCGAGGACCTCGGCATGGACGGCGTGCTCGTCCTGTCGCAGCGCAAGCCCTCCGATCCGGTGGAGCGGGCCAAGGCCTATCTCTCGCACGGACTGCGCATCGAGGATCAGCGGTACTTCGAAGGGAGCAATCTGATCACGTCCGTCGGACCTGTCGGCGAGACGCGCGCGGTCGTCACCGCCGGCAGCGTCACCCGTCGCATCGATGTCTATGGCATCACGCCCGCGTTCGTCACCATCAAGGGGCGCAAGACGAGCGCCGGCCGTTTCGTCGGCGAAAGCGATGTCGAATCGAAGAAGCCGGTCTGCATCCTCGGGTTCAAGTTGAAGGAACAGCTCTTCGGCGGCGACAACGCCGTCGGGCAGCAGGTCAGCGTCGGCGGGCGACGCCTCACAGTCATCGGCGTCGGGACGAAGTTCAACATGCAGTTCGTCAACGACGACGACATGCGCAAAGAGACGGGCGGCCTCTACATTCCGTTCTCCGTCTACGAGGACATGTTCGGCCGCGCCAACGCCATCTCCTACATGCTGGCCAAGGCGGACGTTCCCGAGAACAGCATCGACGCCGAGGATGAGGCAGCAGGGATCGTGGCCCACGCTCACAACAACATTCACGACGTGCACGTCGAAAACGTCGGCAAAGAAATCCTCAAGGAGCGCGGCAGCATCGTCAGGGAGTTGCGTAACTGGCGCATCGTCTTCTTCTCGATCGCCGGCGTATCGCTCCTGATCGGCGGCGTCGGTATCTTTTCGGTATTGAAGATCTCCGTATCGGAACGGCTCTTCGAGATCGGCTTGCGCAAAGCGATCGGCGCCGGGGACGGGGAGATCTTCATGCAGTTCCTCATCGAGGCCATCACGCTCTCCGTCGTCGGAGCGGCCATCGGCGTAACGCTCGGCATCTTCTTCGTGAAGGTCATCTCCGGCTTCTTCCCGGCCGGCCTTCCCGTCTCGCTCTTCGGCCTCTCCGTGGCCAGCGGCTTCGCCGTGTCGATGGGCTTGCTCGCGGGGTTGTATCCGTCCATCACCGCTTCGAGGATGCAACCTGTGGAAGCGTTGCGGGCGTAGGCGTGGCCACGTAGGTCGGACTCTCCAGTCCGAACTTGTGCAATCGGACGAAGCGAAGTTTCCTGCCTGCCACGAACCGGTCGGACTGAGAGTCCGACCTACGTTGTCTGGTGAGTCCGACCCACGTTGTCTGGAGAGTTCGACCTACATCGCCTTCGCGAGTCTCTCCAGCGCATCGCCCGTGAGGCGGAAGGTCCGCCACTCCTCCATCGGCCGCGCGCCGAGCGATTTGTAGAAGGCGATCGACGGTTCGTTCCAGTCGAGGACAGCCCATTCGACGCGGCCGCAGTTGCGTTCGCGGGCGATCTGCGCCAGACGCGCCAATAACGCCTTGCCGTAACCGCGGCCGCGATACTCGGGCTTGACGTAGAGGTCTTCCAGATAGATCCCGGGCTGGGCGAGGAAGGTGGAGTAATTGTGAAAGAAGATCGCGAATCCGGCAGCCGTCCCGTCTTCTTCCGCGATCACAACCTCCGCGAAACGGGGATTGCCAAAGAGCGTCGCATGTAGTTGCTCTTCCGTGGCTACCACGAGATGCGCGAGCTTCTCGTACTCCGCCAGATCGCGGATGAACTGCAGGATCAGCGGGACGTCGGATTCCGTTGCTTCCCGGATTTTGAATGCCATCGTGCGTGCGATGATAGCTGGCATGCGGAAGGTGATGCTGTTCGGCGCGATGGTCGTGGTTCTGGCGGTCTCGCGACCGGCACGGGGGTCGGGAGTCGGGGGTCGGGAGTCGGAGAACGCGGCGGTAGCGCGCGCCGCCGCTAATCCCTCTCCGACCCCCGACTCCCGACCCCCGACCCCCGCGAACGCCAAACGTCTCGACATCCACGTCACGCCCGAAATGATCCGGCACACCAGGATCAACGAAGCGCTCTACTTCATCGACGTCGTCTACGGCATCGCCATCCTGCTCGTCATCCTGGGCGTGGGCTGGTCGGCACGGATGCGCGACCTGGCGGCGCGGCACGTACGATGGTCCTTCGTCGCGGCCATGCTCTATTTCGTCCTCCTGTCGCTGGTCACGGCGGCGCTGACGTTCCCGCTCGACTTCTACGGCGGCTTCGTCGTGCCGCACCAGTTCGATCTCACCAACCAGAGTTTCGGGGGATGGCTCGGCGACCTCGCCAAGGAATTCGGCGTGAACCTGGCCATCGGTGCGCCGATCGCGGCGCTGGCTCTCCTCGGCATCCGTCTGATCCGGCGCTGGTGGCTGGTTCTCTGGCTCGGTTCCATCCCGCTGGTCATTCTTGGCGTTCTGGCTACGCCGCTGTTCATCGATCCGCTCTTCAACGACTTCCGTCCGCTGCGCGATGCGCCGCTGCGGCAGGCCCTGCTCGACGAGGCCGCGCGCGCCGGCATCGAGAAGAGCCGCGTTTACGAAGTCGACAAATCGAAACAGACCAAGGAGATGAACGCTTACGTGACCGGCATCGGCCCATCGGCCCGCATCGTCCTGTGGGACACGCTCCTTGCCAAGCTCGATCGCGACGAGATCCTGGCCGTAATGGGTCATGAGATGGGGCACTACGTGCTCAAACATCTCTGGCAGGGGATCGCCTTCGGTATCGCCATCTCATTCCTCGGCTTTCTCGTCGCGCAGCGGCTGTTCGAGTGGGGCCTGGCTCGATGGGGAGCGCGCTGGCGCACCGACGCTCGAGGCGACCCGGCCGCGCTTCCGTGGCTGCTTGCCGTCGGCAGCCTTCTGGCATTCCTGCTCTCGCCCGTTTACTCGGGCTACTCGCGTCATGTCGAGCATCAGGCCGATGTCTTCGGCCTCGAGTTGACGCATCGGAACGAAGCGATGGCCAGCTCGTTCGTCAAATTCGCCGAAGACTCGAAAGCCGATCCCCGTCCGCCACGCCTCATCGAGTGGTGGTTTTACTCGCACCCATCGCTCGGCCGTCGTATCGATTTCGTGCTGGCGTACAAACCGTGGGAGAAGGGACAGCCGAACCAGCTCTGGCACCCTGCCGCGAAATGAAGGAAAGGCAGAGCCCTCGATCTACTACCCGTAGAAACGCAGCCTGCGAAAGCAGCACAGACAAAACGTAGGTCGGACTCTCTAGTCCGACCGGCGCTTGCGCGGCCGGTAACTACAGGCGTCTATCAATTACCGGCCTCCCAAGTACCGTCGGACTAGAGAGTCCGACCTACGTCTACCGCGTGATCCGATTCACGGTTTCCCCAAGTACCGTCGGACTAGAGAGTCCGACCTACGTTATCGATCCACATTCCGTAGACAAATCGCCACCCAATCTGCTCCGAGGTAACCTCGGCTCATGATTTCCGGACGCCGCGCATATCGTCGCCATCTGCCACATTTCCAGCAGGACAACCGGACGTACTACATCACCTTCGTGACGCAGCATCGCTGGGTGCTACCACCGCTCGCCTGCGACCTCGTGCTGCGACACATCCTTTTCGATGACCAGCGCAAGATGCACCTGCACACCGCCATCGTTATGCCCGATCACGGCCACATGCTGATGACGCCGTATTGGAATGAAAGCGGCGACACATTCGGTCTCGCCTGGATTATGAAGGGGATAAAAGGATCATCCGCCCGGAGCGTCAATCGCGCGCTTGGCCGCAAGGGAACCCTATGGCTCGACGAGTCGTTCGATCACGAACTGCGTTCGAACGAATCCATCCAGCAGAAGTGCGAGTACATCGCCATGAACCCTGTACGCGCCGGTCTCGTCGGCACACCCGATGAGTACCCCTGGCTGTGGCGTGAGTGGATCGATCGTCCGCAGCCAGAGAAGGACAACATAGGCAGGACGCTTCAGTCCTCTTAACCGGGAGCTGGGATTCAATTTACGACGGCGCAAGCTCCGGTCGGACTAGAGAGTCCGACCTACGTTTGCTCCGTGATTCGATCCACGCGTCTAAGAGCTCGCGGAGACAAACGTAGGTCGGACTCTCTAGTCCGACCGGAGCTCGCGAAGCCTGGAATTGAATCCTGTCTCACACCCGCCGCGACATATCCCGCATCCTCACCACCAGCAACTCGCACATCGCCACGGCGAACTTGGCCAGGAGCTGGGGCTCGAAGGCCAGCCCCTCCGAGAGCGATCGTTTGTCCCATGCCCGGACCATCACCGGCTCTTCGCCGGCGCGGACCGAGGTCGAGCGGGGCGAGTCGTCGAGGAATGACACCTCGCCGAGGACGTCGCCTGGGCCTACCGTGGCCACAATGGAGAGGTTCCTGGTCACGATGTCGAAGTGGCCGGCTTCGATGGCGAAGAGCGTCGCGTCGACGTCGCCCGCGCGGATGAGGAAATCGCCCGCCTCGAGGCGCCGCAGCTCACCGATGCGCTCGATCCGTTCGCGCTCCGCGTCGGTGAAGTAGCGGAAGAGCGGATGATCGGACTCGACGGGAAAGAGTTTGTTCATGTCGTGTAGCGCCAATCGGATCGGAGGGCGCTGAGTATAATCCGGCGGCCGGCGAATCCGGCTGGGCAGTGCATCGGAGGAAACATGGACGAGCAGACGGGCGGAGCGGCCGGGGCCAGCACCGCCATCGCCGAGGCGGAATCACACAACGAGCCGAAGACAGGGCTCAAGGACAAACTCGACGAGCTTTGCGTCAATACGATCCGCTTCCTGGCCATCGACGGCGTGGAGAAAGCGAAGTCCGGCCATCCCGGCGCTCCGATGGGCATGGCCGACATGGCCTTCGTCCTCTGGACCGAATTCCTTCGCCACGATCCGAAGCAGCCGTCGTGGCAGGATCGCGATCGGTTCGTCCTCTCCGCCGGGCACGCTTCGATGCTCCTGTATTCGCTGCTGCATCTCACCGGCTATCCGGAGATGACGATCGAGGAGTTGAAAAGCTTCCGGCAGTGGGGCTCGAAGACGGCCGGTCATCCGGAGTACGGCGATGCTCCCGGCATCGAGGTTACGACCGGCCCGCTCGGACAGGGTTTTGCGAACGGCGTCGGAATGGGCATCGCCTCGAAGATGCTGGCGGCGCGCTTCAATACCGACGACGCATTCAAGCCTGTCCAGAACTGGATCTACGTCATCTGTTCCGACGGCGATCTCGAAGAAGGGATCAGCTCCGAGGCCGCCTCGCTGGCCGGTCACCTCGGGCTCGGCAATCTCATCTACCTGTATGACGACAACGACGTCACGCTCGACGGCGACAAGCGCCTCTCGATGTCCGAGGACGTCAAGAAGCGATTCGAAGCGGCGCACTGGCATGTGCAGAAAATCGACGGACACGATCGCGATGCCGTGCGCAAAGCCATCCGCAAGGCGCAGAAGGTCACGGACAAGCCGTCGATCATCATGGCCAAGACGGTCATCGGCTGGGGGAGCCCGAAGTTCCACGGCACGTCCCGCGCTCACGGCGAACCTCTCGGTCCCGAGGAGGCCGCGGCGACGAAGGTGGCCCTCGGATGGCCGGCAGAGCCGGCGTTCTACGTTCCCGACGAAGTGCGCGCGGAGTTTGCGCGCAAGGTCAAGAAGCTGGCGAGGGCGCGCAAGGGGTGGGAGAAGGGGATGGCCGAGTGGCGGGAACGCAACGCGCAGCTCGCCGCGGATTGGGACAGCTACTGGTCGCATTCGCTGCCGGATGACTACGAGCTGCAGCTCGCCGAGGCCGGGAAGACGGAGAAGCCGATCGCCACGCGAGAGCTCTCGAATCAGGTCATCCAGAAGATCGGCGACATCGCTCCCTTCGTCATTGGCGGCGCGGCCGACCTTGCTTCGTCGACGAAGACCAATTTCAAGAACGGTGGATCAATCGAGCGGGCCAAGGGCGACCTCACCGATCCGCCTCCGTTCGACCTCTTCAAGGCGAAGAACCTCCATTTCGGGATCCGCGAGCACGCCATGGGTGCCGCGCTCAACGGCATCACGCTCTACGGTCCGTTCCGCGCCCACGGCTCGACCTTCCTCATCTTCTCCGACTACATGCGGCCGGCCATTCGTCTGGCCGCGCTGATGAAGATCCCGTCGATCTTCGTCTACACGCACGATTCCGTTTTCCTCGGGGAAGACGGTCCGACGCATCAGTCGGTCGAGCAGCTCTTCTCGCTACGTCTGATCCCCAACATGACGCTCTTCCGTCCGGCCGATGGTGTGGAGACGGGGATGGCCTGGGCGTGGGCGATCGGGAGCAAGCACGAAGGGCCGACGATCATCGTGTTGACGCGGCAGAAGGTCGACATCATCCCGCACGGCGTCACCTTCGATCCGCACGAGGTCTGGCGCGGCGCGTATCTGCTCGACGGCTACGCCGACGGCGACTTCACCTTCATCGCCACCGGCTCGGAAGTGACGCTGGCCGTCCGCACCGCCGAGTTGCTCCGCAAAGAGGGCATCCGCGCCCGCGTCGTCTCCGCCCCCTCGCTCGACGTCTTCGACCGTCAACCTGTTGACTACCAGAACGAGGTCCTCGGCGACCGCAGCCGGATCGTGGCCATCGAAGCCGGCCGCTCCTCGGGCTGGTACAAATACGTGAACCACGACGCCCTCATCATCGGCATCGACCGCTTCGGCGCCGCGGCGCCGCTGGCGCAGATCGAGGAGCACCTCGGCTTCACGCCGGAGGCGGTGGCGGAGAAGGTGCGGGGGTGGAGGAGGTAGCGATTACTGATTGCGGATGCGTTTCCAGAGGTCGCGGGCATCCTGCTGAAGGTCGGGGAGGCGCTGTTCGACTTCAGCGACGACGGTCTCGTTGACAGCGAGCAACCGGCTGATGTCCCAAGCATCTTGGGGGCCGCCGGCGGAGAGCTTGAGCAGAATGAGATCGGCGGCTCGTACGACCGGAAACGGCCGCGGTCCGGAAGTGACGAACTCGGCGCGCTCGATTACCGCTCGTTCCCACTTCCACCTCCCAACCACTACGTCGATTGTGCGGCCCTCCGCTGGGGTAATGCGTATGACCCCGCGCAATGGATATCGAAATCGCCGCGTCGAACGTCGACGGTTGCCTCCGCTTGAATCGGTACCCAGATCAGCTTTTTCAGAACTCGCGTATCGACGGTCAGTAGATCGATGTCAAAGGTGGAGCGCGCCACTCCTCGAGTTGCCAGTGCAGCCGCACCGATCAGCGCAAATGCGATCGAGTGTTCGTCAAGAAGGTCTGCGACGCGCTCGATAAGCACCACATCACCCCCCCGCTTTGCATCGCGAGAAGCGGCGTCCGACCTGGCGTTCGGTTCGCATTCGCAAGAGCGCTTCGTCACGCGTGAGGCCGTTCGCTGCCGCGAACAGGCGGAGATCTTCTTCGCCCAGTGTGAGCGCGAGTCGGATTTGCTCATCGAGCGGCAATGCGAGCATCTCGCGTTGCAACTCGTCACGCGCCGCCTGTGCAACTTTGCTCTTCATGACCGACAGTATACGACCGGTACAGTCGCGCGACATCCGCGTCGTTTCTGTCGCGGCCCGACACGGTGCTCGTAGTCAAGTGAGCGTCCGCGTCGTAGTCGAATCTACATCGACCGCGTTACGCCTCCGCTACGCTGACGCTAAACGAAGTACACTTTGGCTTGACGCCGATGCCGTGCCGAAGAAATTGAAGGGGTGCCGAGATGTGCGAAGGCCGGCCGGTAAAACTCTGATCATCGTCCGTCGAATTCGTGGAGGTGACTCATGTCTGACTCGGAGAAGGCGTCTCTCAACAATCCACCGCTGACGTTCACCGATCGGACCGTCCTCGCGTTCGCCGACGATGTCGGTGAGGCGCAACTCGAGGAATTTCGCTCTCGCCTGCCGCAGGTCTTTGGCGAGCGTATCCCAAACCTTCTAGAACGAACGTTGATGATTCCTCGACTGAAGGTGATCGTAACGCCCGTCAGTTACGACCTTCTCGCCGAACAACTGGGCTCCCTTGACCTGCACGGTGTCGTTGCTCACGCTCCTGAACGTGTATCGTTCGTTCGGCCGGGCAACAAGGGCATGATCAGCCGCGCGCGAACGGTCAAAACGCCTCTGGGTGTCATGGGAGTAACCGGGTCGACGAAAACCGGCAAAGATATCCGCGTTGCAATGCTGGACACTGGGTTCGATGTAAACCATATCGATTTCAAAGGGCGCAACATCATCCCCTTGCCCCTCGGAGCAGATGTGCGCGACCTGGATGGACACGGTACGCATACCACGGGTCTCGCGTGCGGGCCGAGCAGCCCCCCCAATGGAACGCCCCGCTATGGAGTGGCATATGAATCGACGATTCTTCCCATTCGCGTCTTCAACTCGTTCGGAGCCACAACCGACGGTATCATCCTGGACGCGATCGCCCTTGCTATGGCGAATGACGCGGTCGTCATCGCGATGTGTCTCGCATCCGGGGTTGCTCTGGACACCCCGTACAGTACCGCCTTTGAAAAGAGCGCCTCGGGCGCGGCGGCGACATGCGTTCTCATCGCTCCAGCGGGGGACGATCCCGCAGGAGACGTGTACCCGGTATGTCACCCGGCAAATTGTCCGTCGGTGATGGCTGTGGCAGGGCTGGGGGAGGACTTCGGCGCGTGGGAGTACTCTTGCGGACAACGCAATGCCGATGGCGAGGTCAACATATCCGCGCCAGGCTACGAGATCCTCTCATCCGTGCCGGGTGACCAACACGAACCGGACAGCGGAACCAGTATGTCCGCGGCATATGTAGCGGGCATTGCTGCACTGTGGGCCCAAACGGGTCTGCGCGGACCAGATCTTCGGGCTGCGGTCGAGGGAAGTTTTACGAAGATTAATGCCTCGCCGAAACTCGTCGGAAATGGGCTCGTAAAGGCGCCCGCATAATGCGCGGCGGCAGGCGGCGGCCGCCGCGCCTTGGGACCTTCTGAATCTCAGGGGAATCGTGTATTCGAGCAATCAACAAGAATGTCGGCTTGGGCTGTGCAGGTTGTGCGTGCCGGCGGGATGGAGCCAAACGGGCACGGGATCGAATCTTCCGCCGGCGAAAGGATTGATGTTGCCGGCGGATCGAAGAATTGCCTGTACGCGTCATAGTGCGAGGTTGTATGAGGGTGGTCGACTTTCGCCAGGTTCGTGATGTAAACCTCCGCCTCAGGCGCGACCACAGCGTGTTTGCCAGTGCCCTCGATGGTGAAGGCAACGTATTCCTGAGCATCGAATGTATAAGTCGTCGTACGTGCCAGGCAGCCGAAACCAACACTCTGGAACGTGACGTTTTGCACGTAGAAGTCCTTTACGCTGTACGTTCCTCCGTCCGCGAGTTCCACGAACGCAAAGAACTTATCCGCATGTTTGGTTCTGTTCAGCACCGCGGCATCGATGTCACCGCCACCGCGTTTCAACACCCTCACCTGTGGGATGGCGCGCGGGGTATTCGCGGCAGTACCCCATCCAGCGCTGCTCGTTACTTTACCGTCGAGGCCGAAGCAGACGACCGTTCCATCGCCGCTGGCGCCATCAGCAGGATCGCTCTGGTCGGCCCGGAAATCAGTCGCGTTGATCGAAAGCAGCGGCGAGTGATGTGGCAAGGCCATCAGAACCGCGAGCTGCCGCTTTGTGCGCTCATCCAAATCTATCTCGGCGTGAACGATTAACCCTTGAAAGTGGATCTTCATATCAATTCTCCTTCTCGGTATGGACGGACGTTGATGTAGCCTTCGACGCGATTGCCGAACCGTATACTTGAAAGCTGCTCCAGACAGAGGGTGAGCGCATGCGGGTATCCGGCGAGTGCAGCATGGCAAGCTGAACCGCACGGAGGGCGGCGGCCGGCGTGGCGCCGCGCTTCAGCTCATGGTGAAAATTCGCGGAGAACGTCGCGGCGACGTTGTCGTCGACGTCATGAAGAGTGGCGATGACGTTCGAAGCGCCGGCGGCGAGAAACGCCAGCGCAAGGCTGCCCACGTTTGTCGTCTCGTGACCGCTGACCGCGGTATTACAACCTGCCACGACGACGATCGCCGCGCGTCGGAGAACGTGGCGGTCGAGGTCCGAGAGGAAGAGCATCCCCGGATCGGTGCCACTCGGAGCAAGAACGAGATGGGACTTTCTACTGTCGCCTCCTACCACGACCGCATGGGAAGCCAGGTGAACGATCGAGCTGTCTTTCATCGCCGAGAGAACGGAATCCCGGGTTGCGCTGGTGCCCGTGAGCAGCGTTGCAGTCGGGTAGAGAGCCGCAACATCTTTGGCTTCGCGTAACGCGGCGGGCAGGCTTGGAAGATCAGGGAAACGAGATCGATCAAAAGCCGGGTCTCCAACAACCGCTACTGCGGTCGCGTCGATGCCCCGCGGAGGAGTGAGCGCGAAAGCAGAGCTCGGTGCCATGACGATCTCTACTGTCTCGAGCAAGTATTTCCCAGACCCGGTACGAAGGGCTGCAAATGGTACCGAAGCGACGAGGTGATCCGGAATGATGATGAGGCGTGTCATACCAGCCAGATCAGGCTCGATCGGTCTGAGGAGAAGGTCGTAGCACTCCGGCGTGAAGCCTTCCAACGCACTTGTTCGATGACGGCACGATCGTTCAATGTCAGCGGTCGTCTTGGCGACAACTCGCGCCGAGACCCCTGTGGCGTCACGAGTCAGAATGAGCAGACGGCCCGGGTATGCGACATACTCGACGATCAAGGTTCCGGGAGGAACGTCGGGTTCCGCGGCGTTCGTCGATTGCTGGGATTTGACGGCTTCTGTACGTGCGTTGTCGATGGCCTTGAACGCCGAGGAGAGATCGCCCTGGTCATAGTAGGACTCCGTCAGCCCACGTGCCACGGCGTCCGTAGTACGAAAAAAGGCGTCATGGAACTCATCCTCCGGACCGTTGTTCCGTAGTCGAAGAATCGCGGCTGCGCTCGTAAGATCGTTGATCGCAGCGGGAATGTTTCCGGCGGCGTGGGCAATCCGTGCTCTCTGAAGAAACGCTTCAGGGAGAAACAATGTATTTCGCTCCCGTCTTTGCTCGGCAATGAAGCCGCCCAGTAGAGCCTGCGCACGCTGTGGTTCGCGATGGGCGGCTACGGTGGCCTCCGCGAGCGTGAGCTCCGCTTCCGCGTGACGCCGAAGGACAGCGTCCGGTATTGTTGCAAGCGCGATGTGTGCGTCCTTCAGGTGTGCCGACGCCCTGTCAAAGAGGCCGAGTTTGTGTGCAGTCAACCCGGCCCATATGGCGCTGTTGGTATGAATTCGCGGATTTGCCAGCAATGTCTTGTCGACGGCGATTAAAAAAAGAGCGTACGCCGAGTCCCACCGCTCATCGAGCGCTTCCGTTCGCGCCGCCACGTCAATCACTCTTTGCAGGAGCAGGGTGTCGCCTACCGAGCTGGCCTGGTGGAAGACGTCGATCCGCCTGCGCCATGCCTCCGGTCGCCGGCCGAGCAGCGATGCCGTTGCCGCCGCCTGGCTTTCCACGGTGGCGGCATTGTCACGTTCACCCAGCGACGAGAAAAGGCTTGCGGCCTGAGATTCCGCGGACAACGCGTCATAGAAATGACCGTGAAGAGTCATCACCTCGGCCATTTCCCACAGGAGCTCGGCGTGGAGCGCTACGTAGGCTTTCGGTGCGTCGTCGATTTGGTGCTGTAAGGTCGATTGGGCCTCCGAATCGCTGCCGCGATCGAACAATGCGCAGCCGAGGTAGTATGCAGCGACTCTCGCCATCGGATTTCCGACTTCGGAGTATCCGATTGCCGCCGTTCTGAACAGGGGCAGGGCCTCGCCGACGTTCCGGGCAGCGTAGAGTTTGCGGCCGCGCACGTAGGTGATCTGGGCGTTTGCGAGGACGTTGATGTGGCTCGAATTCGGATCGCGCCGGATTGCCGCCACGGTGTCTTGAAGAAATCGCTCCCCGTGCAGGTTGAGAAGGGCTTGCGCGATCGCATCGATCGCCTGCAAGTGCTGCGACGCTGCGGCCTCGTTGTGATGTGTCACTGATTCGGCCCATTCGCCCAGGAAAACGGTCTGTCCCCACGTCCGGGCTTCCTGCGGGAAGGCCGTGACGATCACGCGCAACGTCCTCTGATCACCCGCGACCGCTGCGCGGCGTAGGCGCGGTAACGCGGCTCGCCATTCCTGGGCGGCGGTCGGAATGCGGAGCCCGGCTATCCGTTGGCGTGCCTCGGCCGCCCACATCGAGGTCGTATCCTTCGCTCCGTACGACGCGTACTGGCTGGCAGCGATCGTATTGAGACCGAGTGATTCCAGAATCATCCCGCGATTGAATTCCGATTCGGGAAGGGGAGCGATCCGTAGCGCATGGTCCGCCGCCGCGAGCGCGGAGACGAGTTGCTGTGGGTCCTCGCTCTTGATCGCGGCGGTGTAGCGGGCGGCGGCCAGGTCGTTCCAGAGCGAGGCGTCGTTCGGGTGCGCTTCGGTAGCGGCGGTAAGACGTTTCA
>DATLWH010000458.1:0-9934 GCA_035576505.1 Thermoanaerobaculia bacterium
GCCGGCCCTGCCTACGCCGGCATTCCGGTCACGCACCGCTCGTTCGCGACCTCGCTCACGCTCGTCACCGGCCACGAGTCGGATGCGTCGACCGGCATCAAATGGGAAGCTCTGGCCCAGCTCGACGGCACTATCGTCTTCCTGCTGGGCTTCGCCAATCTACCGATGATCGCCCGGAAGCTGACTGGGCACGGCGTTTCCCCCGACCGGCCTGTCGCCGTGATCTCGAAGGCGACGACGCCGGATCAGCGGACCGTGACCGGCACGCTGGCGACGATCGAAGCCAGGGTAGCCGAGGCCAATCTGCCGACGCCGGCGCTGATCGTTGTGGGCGACGTGGTGAAGATGCATGAGGTCATCAACTGGTTCGAGACGAAACCGCTTTTCGGCAAACGGATCGTCGTCACACGCGCACGGGAACAAGCCTCCGAGCTGAAGCGGCTCCTGGAAGAGTCGGGGGGCACGGTCGTGCAGTTTCCGACGATCGAGATCGCCGCGCCGGAATCGTACGAGTCGCTCGATACCGCCGTCGACGTGCACTTCGACTGGCTCGTCTTCACCTCGACGAACGGCGTCTCCGCCTTCTTCGAGCGCCTCTTCGCCAAGGGAAAAGACGTCCGCGCTCTGGCCGGCGCGCGCATCGCCTGCGTCGGTGACACCACCGCCGCCTCCCTGCGTGCGCGAGGGGTGGTACCCGACATCGTGCCGGAGAAGTTCCTCTCGGCCGCGCTCATTCCGCACTTTCTCGCCGACCAGAAAGGCGTCCGGATGGCCGTCATTCGCGCTGCCGAAGGACGCGACGAGTTCATCGACGAGATGCGCCGGCGCGGCGCCGATGTTCACCTTGCGGTCGCCTACCGCACCATGCCGGTCGCCGCGAACGTGGACGAGCTGCACGACATCGATGTGGTCACCTTCACCAGCGCCTCGACCGTCGACAACTTCTTCGCGGCCATGAAGTCCGACATCGACGGCACCCTTCTGGCCTCGATCGGCCCGACGACGAGCAACGCCATCCGCAAACACGGCCATCAACCGCACATTGAAGCATCCGCCGCCAGCGTTCAGGCATTGCACGACGCGGTGGTCACGCTGATCGGGCAGTAGTTCGTCCATCTGCTCCCGCTGGCCGTACATGTCCTCATTCGAGGACAAAAAGGGTCGTGAAAACCCGTCCACGCGATGCAGAAAGCCCTCGGGCGCAAAGGTCGTTCCCGCAAGGCAAAGCCTGAAACTACGGGAAATACCCCCGCGGCACCCGCAACTGCTGACCCGCGTTCGACGTAATCGCCAGCGCGTGCCACTGATCCGCGGCCGACGGATCCGAGTTGAAGACGACCTGGTATTGATTGCGCAGTTCCGACGCCAGCTTCGCGTAGACGTCGGGCAGCTCGCGTTCACCGCGGATGATGAAGTATGTCGCGCCCGTGTCGCGGGCGATGTTCGCCAGGCGGCGGGCTTCCAGGTAACCGACGCCGAAGCGCATCCAGCGCGTGAGGAGCTTGTTCTTGATGATCGGGTAGATCGGCACACCGGCGTAGCGGGCGTAGTGAACGAGGTGGTCGAGCGTGAAGTGGCTTCCCTGATCGACGCCGTCGGTGAGGACGACCAGGGCGTGCCGGCCGGGCTGCTTCTGCAGCTCGTACAGCATCTCGATGGCGGTGTCGTAGAGGTGCGTCTCGCCCGACGGCTTGACGCGGTCGACCGATGCGGCGGCGGCGTTGAAATCGTTCGTGAATGGCGTGAGCCAGAACAATCTCTGGTTGAACCCGACCACGGCGATGCGGTCCTGCGGCCGCAAAAGCTTCTGCGCGAACTGCTTGGCCGCGGCCTTCACTACCGGCAGCTCTTCCAGCATCGATTCCGAGTAGTCGATGAGGAGGATGACGTAGAGTGGCTGGCCGGAAGCGGGCGTGAGCGCCTCGATCTGCCGCGGCTTGCCGTCGTCGAGCAGCGTCAGCTCGGCCAGGCGCGGTACACGGTCGCCGCCGACGACCGACAGCGGGACCTGCTGGACGGAGACGTCGACCTGCTCGTTCGGGTTCGTGCCGAAGAAGAGGACGTCGTTGGCCTCGCTGCCGTCGCTCGCGCTCGCCACGACACGCGCGTAGACCGCATTCGGGAACTTCGTGGCATCGAACGCGGCGATGTAGGGCGGCGCGCCCACTCCGGCAATCTTCTCCTCGCCGATGAAGAAATCGACGGCTGTAATACCGAGCTGCTGCGGTTTGACGACGCTCGCTTCGAGAACGCCGCGGTTTGCGTGCAGCCGGACGCGGAACGGCGGCCGCGGATCGTTGACGACCATCTCGTCCTCGCCGGCGACGTTGCCCTGCACGTCGTAGCCGACGGCGCGGATGCGCAGGCGCCGGATGTACTCGCCGACCTTGACCGGCAACACGATGAAGCGGCCGGATCCTTCGGAATACTTCACGCCGTTGATGAACAGCGCCACGCGGACGACCTGGTCTGTCGTCTGCACGGAGACGGGCAGATTGCCGTAGACGAGCGCGTCCGGCTTCTGGGTGATCCGGACGCTCTGCGCGAGCGCGCCCGCGTTGATCAGCGTCAGGAGGATGAAGGAAAAAAGAGGAAGGATGACTCGTCGGATCACACGCCGATCAACCCGATTTCAGCCTTCGCGCTTCCGTCTTCCGCCTTCCCCACCACCTGATCCATCGTGCACTGCCGCGGGTTCTTTTCGGGCCGCCAGCGCAGAAACTTCGAGCCATGACGGAAGCGGCCCTGCGAGAAGTAGTCGTACTCGACCTCGCAGACCAGCTCGGGCCGTACCGGCTCCCACTCTCCGCTCTTCTCCGTGGCCCAGCGGGACGGCCCTCCGGGAACGCGCACCTCGAAGGGGTTGTCGCCGGCCAATGCCTCGAGCGTCTTCGTCAGCGCGGGGCGATCGTCTTTCCTGATCGACGAGGAATGGCCGATGTGGACGAGGCGCCCTTCCTCATCGTACAGGCCGAGTAGGAGCGAGCCGACCTCGCGCGTCCCCTCGCCGTAGCGGAAGCCGCCCACGACACAATCGGCGGTCTTGAGGTGTTTCACTTTGACCATGCCTTCGCGGTCGCCGGAGTGGTAGGGCTCGCCGAGCCGCTTGGCCATCACACCGTCGAGGCCGGCGCTGCCGAACTTGTCGAACCAGTCTTCGGCAAGCTTGCGGTCGGTCGTGGCCGGCGAAAGGCGGATCAGCGAACCCTCGGGAACGCTCACGAAGAAACGCTCCAACTGGTCGCGCCGTGTTTCGATCGGCTTCTCCGCGATCGACCGTTCGTTGACCACGAGCAGGTCGAAGGCGAAGTAGTGCGCCGGCGTCTCCGCGGCCAGCCTGCGGACGCGCGACTCCGCCGGATGGATCCGCTGCAGCAGGTCGTCGAACGACAGCCGCCCCCCGACCGGCACGACGATCTCGCCGTCGAGCACAAACTTCTTCTGCCGCAGCGCGAGCATCGATTCGACGATCTCGGGGAAGTAACGTCCCAGCGGCTGCCCGGCCTTCGACTGCACGGCAACGCTGTCGCCGCTTCGGAACAGGATGGCGCGGAATCCATCCCATTTCGGCTCGAACTGCCAGCCGTCGCCCGGCGGGATCTTGTCAGCACGCTTAGCCTCCATCGGCAGGAAGGGCGGCGTAATCGGCAGGTCCAGCTCCGGGAAGCCGTGCGCGTCAATTTTCGGGGCGGTGCGAATTCTTGTAGCCATTGCTGTCCCAACCAACGGTCAACGATCCGTTTTCTTCTTCTTCGCCTTCTTCTCGGGCATCGTGAATACCTTCATCAGATCAAACCGCTTTTTCCCCGTTGCCACGCTCTTCCATAGATCCCCAACCTCGGCGACGCGATCGCGAACGTTGTCGATGCGGAAGTCCTGGATGTCGATTCCTCCCTCGATCTCCTCCCACGTCACCGGCGTCGACACACCGGCGAAGGGCGTCGGCCGTACGGAGTAGATCGAGGCTAGGGTGCGGCCCCAGGCGTTCTGGTTGTAGTCGACCAGAACGCGCGCATAGGGACGCTTCACCTTGCGGTACTCGGCAGTGATGATGTTCGGATGGCGCGACTCCAGCTCGATGGCGATGGCCTTGGCGAAGGTCCAGACCTCTTTCTGCAACGGGCCGCGAACGATCGGGATATAGACATGGATGCCCTTTGATCCGGTGGTCTTGGCGAAGACCGGCATGCCGAGGTGATCGAGGATGTCGCGGACGCGGAGCGCCACTTCGCGGATCATGGCGAACCCGGCGCCCGGACCTGGATCGAGGTCGAAGTGGAGAACGTCGGGACGGTTGTAATCGTCGCAACGCGCGTACCAGGGGTTGAGGTCGATGCAGCCGAGGTTGATGAGCCAGAGAAGTGACGGCAGATCCTGCACGATCGGAAAGTTGACCATGCCGGCATCGTGCGGGATCTGGCAGATGTCGATCCACTCCGGCCGCGGCTCGGGTGCGCGCTTCATGTAGAAGAAGTCGCCCTCGGCGCCGTTGGGATAGCGCTTCATCACCATGGCCCGGCCGGCCAGGTGGGGGAGAAGCCAGGGCGAGATGTCGGCGTAGTACTGCAGAAGATCGCGCTTGGTGATCTTCAGATTCTTCCAGAACAACTTCGGGAGGTTCGTCAGCCGCACCTCGCGCGAGCCGAATTGCAGCACGATGTCGGTAGCGTCGGCAGGGATGACCAGACGTTTCGCGGCAGCCACGATCACGAATTGTGCAGCGGTTGGGCCCGAGTCACCAGCCCTCCGGTATTTTTCCATCGCCGCTCGTGCGATGTCGCGGGGCGTCCAGCGTGGCGTATTCGAGCTCCCGATTGGCGCGCACGGCGCGGAGCAGAAGACCGCCGCGCGACATGTCGCCAAGACCGGCGAACGCGGCTGGAAAGCGCAGGCGATGGGCGAAGACCGGCCAGAGGATGTCGACGTACTTTCCGCTGGCGACGCTGCCGAGGAGGACCACCTGCGCGTCGGGCTCGAGTGTTTCGGCGAGGGAGAGCGCGTCGCGTTCGAGCGGCTTGCGGTAATTCCGCTTCCCGGCATCGACGGGAGTTCGCGACATGATCTTCATCCGTTCCGGCGTGAGCCGCCAGTCGTGCGGTACGAGCCCGAAGCCGGGGGCAATGACGTAGACGCGGGCGTCGGCGGCGAAATGGAGCGCGTAGGTGATCTTGCCGCGAAAATAGAGAGAGCTCATGAAGGCGAACGCCGTGGCGATGGCCACCCCTTCCGGTGAGCGGTACAAGCGCGCCGCCTCGAAGCTCGCATTCGGCGAGATGAACTGTTTCGCGCGTATCCCCGAGGTGCTGGCAGGGGAGAGCAGGAAGATCGTCGGCGGCACGGGCGGGGGAACAGTTGCGTAGAGGATTGTCTTTCCCCGCGGGTAGACGTAGGTCGGACTCTCCAGTCCGACCCGCGCTGGTGAAACGCCCGCCCCCGCCCGGTCGGACTGGAGAGTCCGACCTACGTCTGCCCGAGACCGCGTAAGCTACTCACTCTCATGTCCCAGATTCTCTTCTTCACGCTCGTCATCGCGACGGTCAGCACGCTCTGCATTGCGCCGTTGGCGTTGCTCCTGGCGGCGTGGTCGTGGCGGGCGGGAACGAAGGGGATGATCGTCGATGCGCTCGGGGCGCTGCCGCTGGTTCTGCCGCCGACGGCGATCGGATTCGTGATGCTGGAGATCCTTTCGCGGCGAAGCCCGATCGGAGCATTCCTCGAACGGATCGGCGTCGAAGTCCTATTTACTCCGAAGGCGGTCGTGCTGGCGTGCGCGGTGATGTCGTTCCCTCTGATGTTCACCGCCTTCCGCGTCGCCATCGAGACTTCGGACCGGCGTTTTTTCGATGTCGCCAGGACGCTTGGCGCGTCGCCCGTGCGCGCATTCGTTCGCGTCACGCTGCCGTTATCGTGGCGCGGCCTGCTCAGCGGGATGCTGTTGGCCTTCTGCCGCGCCCTGGGCGAGTTCGGCGCGACGATCCTGATCGCCGGCAACATTCCCGGGCGCACGCAAACCCTTGCGCTGGCCATCTACGACCGCGTACAGAACGGCACGGAGCGTGAGGCGACGATCCTGGTGGTGTGGGTCGTCGGTATGGCCTGGGCGCTGGTCGTGATCAGCAGCGTTCTCGTCGCGCAGCAGCGGAGGCGGTTCGCGGCGTGATCGAGATCGACGTCCGTCTGCCGCTCGCACCCTTCACGCTGGAGGTTCGCTGCTCGCTGTCCGCCGGTGTCACGGCGCTCGTCGGCCGCTCAGGCTCCGGAAAGACGTCGCTGGTCGAGTCGATCGCCGGCCTGCGCCGCGCGATGGGCCGCATGGTCATCGACGGCACGACGCTGCTCGACAGCGAGCGCGGCATCGACCTTCCTCCGGAACGGCGAAGAATCGGCTACGTGCCACAGGATGCTGCGCTCTTTCCGCATCTGCGCGTCGCCGAGAACATCCGCTTCGGCGGAGATGACCGCGCGCGTTTTGATGCCCTGGTCGCGGCTCTGGAGCTTGTCCCTCTGCTCGACCGCGCGCCGGGCTCTCTCTCCGGAGGGGAACGGCAGCGCGTGGCCCTGGCTCGGGCTCTGATGACGAACCCGCGCCTCGTGCTGCTCGATGAACCGCTGGCCTCGATCGATCAACCGCTGCGCGAGCGCATCCTGCTCTACCTTCGCCGCGTTCGGGACCTCGGCATACCGATGATCTATGTGACGCATCAGCCCTTCGAGGCGCTCGCGCTCAGCAGTTGGTGCGTTGTCTTGCGAGAGGGACGGATTGCCGCTGAGGGGCCTTCGCGCACCGTGCTCGCCGACCCGGCGGTGGCTGTCAACGTAGACAATGTCTTCGAGGTGTCGGACCCGCATCACGACCGGAGCCTCGGCATCACGCGCGTGACGACGCGCGATGGTCTCGCGCTCGTACTGCCATTTGACCAGGTGTCCGAGGCCAGTTTTCCACTGGTCGTGCGGATCAGCTCGGATGACATCGTCGTCTTCGGCGAACGGCCCTCGGCGATCTCGTCGCGCAACGTCTTCGAGGGGAGGGTGGAGTCGCTACGGACGGGCGAGGGCATCGTCGATCTGACCGTAACGACCCCCGAGCCGCTCAGCGTGCGTATCACGCGTGCGGCGGCGGAGGATCTGTCTCTGACCGAAGGCTCACGAGTCTGGCTGGCCCTGCGCAGCCGGGCGTTTCGCATCGTGGGCTGATGTCGCGGTAGCGCGCGGGTCGGACTGGAGAGTCCGACCTACGTTGACCCCGCAACCGCGTTTACAATATGGCGCATGTTGATCAAGGGTATGACGGAGCAGGAGATCCGGGTCCTTCAGGAGTTCCGTCGGCTGGCCGTGGAGTCGCTGGGGATCGCCGCTCTCAAGGCGATCAAACACCCGGCCGGCGGCGGCGAGGGGCCGGTGTTGTCGTTAGCCGACAAAGGCTTTCTGACCACGGACGGGGCTCGCGAGAACTTCACGCTCACTCAGAAAGCGAAGGACTTCCTCTCCTACGACCCGAAGCCGGAGTTCGAAGAGGCGGGCTCACCCGTGGAGACAGCAGCCGTGGCTGAATAAATTGCACATGAATTGGTGCAATCTATAACCCACGCAAATTCAGCAGTTTAGCTCGCTGGCGGCAAGCGCCGGACGGTGTCGGTACGCGTAAACACCGTTGACTCAGGAACTTAGCTGTCGTAGCATAAGTCGCCGAGGATTGGAAATGAAAGATGGCGACAAAGCAAAAGCCAAAGCAGCTAAAGCCAAAGCCTCAGGGAAAAAAGCCGGCAGCAAAAGCTCCGCAAAAGAAAAAGGCGGCAAAGGCGGCAAAGTCGTCAAAGCCGGCAGCAAAAAAGAAGGCAGCACCCCTTCCAAAGCCAAAACCGCAAAAAAAAGCTCCAGTGGCAAAGACAGCCCCAAAGCCGCGCCCAAAACCGGCTCCAAAACCAGCCCGGCAGCCTTCTCCGGTCCAAAAAGCAGCGCCAAAACCGCCCGTGCCGACGCCGCAGCCTTCACCTTCACCAATGCAGCCATCGAGAGCGCCTTCAAACGCGCCGTTAAGAAGTATCCCAACGCCTTCCGGAGGCTTACCGACTGAGAGCCCGTTCAAATACCTCAGCGTTCAGGATCTGGTAGAGCTGCATCGCGCGGTGGCCACGGAGTTCGGCGGCAACCAGGCGCATCCCGGTGTCGTCGACTCCCAATTCGGCCTCCTCAACACCGTGCAGAGGCCGCAGGTGACCATGCTGGGCCGCGAGGCCTACGCGACCTTTCCCGACAAAGTGGCGGCGTTCCTGTTCGCGCTCCTCATCAATAGCCCGTTCCGCGGCGGCAATCGCCGGGTGGCCCTGGCATCGCTCTTCGCGTTCTGCGAGCTCAATAACCGCACAGTCGACGCACGGATCCTCGACGAGAAGACAGCCGAGGGACTCTTCAAACGCGCTGCCGGCCACCGCGAGCTCGGCATCCCGCCCGAGAACGTTTTCCGGGAGATCCGGGAAATGATGACGCGAGCCATCATGCCGCTTTCGTAATCGGGCACGCCTTGTGATCTTCCTGCCTGGCAGGAGGAACTCAATGGCTACGAAGAAGAGCAGCAAGCCGACAAAAAAGGCGTCCCCGGCGCGCGCCGCCTCATCGCCCACCCCGGACGCCATCGCGCTTCTGAAGCAGGATCACGTCAAGGTACGCGGTCTGCTCGGCGACCTCGAGAAATCAGCACTGAACGGCGGTCCGAAGGTGGAAAGGCTCGTCACGCAGATCGACAGCGAGCTGAAAATCCACACCACGATCGAGGAGGAGATCTTCTATCCCGCCTTCCGCGATGCGGTCCGCTCGAAAACCGACAAGCAGATGTACTTCGAAGCGAAGGAAGAGCATCACGTCGTCGATCTGGTTCTACCCGAGGTCAACGGCGGAGGTATGGGCGGCCCGGAGTTCGCGGCGAAAGCGAAGGTGCTGAAGGAGTTAGTTGAACACCACGCCGGTGAAGAAGAGACCGAGATGTTCCCGAAGGCGCGGAAGGTTCTCAGCCGCACGGAGCTGCAGGACCTCGGCGATCGGATGCGGCAGCGGAAACAGGAGTTGACTCGCGACAATCCGTCGTAGGTCGAGGTCAGGGCGGACGATGCCTGTCCGCCCTACTTCTTCTTCTCGCGATCCTCACGCTCGTGCATCGAGGCATTGATGCGGCCGAGCAGGATGCGCGTTACGCGAAGATCGTGACCGGCGTCGATCAGCAGTAGCGTGATGTCACCGCCGGCCCAGAGCAGCCCGGCCACGACAAACAGGCGCGTCGCTTCGACGATCAGCGTCATGAACGAACCGAAGCCGCTCGTGATGACGCCGGTGATGACTTCGCCCAGCAGGATGATCAAAAGGAGCAACGCCAGGACCTTGAACAGGCGGGCGATATAGCGCAACGCGACATACGGTTCGAGGTCCGCGGTGCGCACTTCGTCCTCGCGAGCACGTTTGTCGTCCGCACGCAGCGGCGGCGCGCCGCATGCCGGGCAGACACGCGACGGATCGGAGCGCGCTGCGTCGCATTCGGGACAGGTTGTTTGAGTCTTTGCGACTGCTTCCAAGGGATACCTCCTGATGACAGCTCTCAGCTCTCGGCCGAGAGGCCGACAGCCATTACCCACTGCCCGTTCCGCGCCACCTTGCGCGATAGCCGCGCACATCGATGTGAGTGAACGGGCCGTGACCACAACATGCGGAATAAACGCCAACTCCGCCGACCAGCGACGGATTCTTTCTCTCCACTCGCTCAACGGCCTGCAGGATGACTTCGGCGTCGTGTTCATCGACCCGGCCATCGCCGTTCAGATCGTCCATCGCCCCGTTCCCGTCGTTGTCGACGAAGGTGTCCGAGGCGTCGCCGTACATGTGGCGGCTCAGGTTTGCCCGCCCCTCGGTGTTGCCTCCCCCGTGGTTGTACTCCGGCGTACGAAAG
>DATLWH010000459.1:0-7730 GCA_035576505.1 Thermoanaerobaculia bacterium
ATCTATGTCGCCTCGGATGCCCAGGGCACCGGGACATCGGGTTCCAACGTCATCGCGGAGATTCACGGCAACACCGTTCCCTCGTCGCCTGATGCATGCGACACCATGTGCGGGCCTGGGACCGGAATGATCTTCTACGAGACGGTCGCGGGAGCCACGGGAACCGAGGTGGCCGCCCTATTCAATGCATTTGGTGGTGCGACCGTCAACGCGGAGATCGCCAACAACAACACCGGTACGGCGGGCAAGACCGTCACGCAGGGTACGGTCACGCTCACTTCTACTCCCCCGAACACCGTGAACTAGTGGCAATCAGGCAAACCTGAATCGGAATAGGAGGAATGACGATGGATCCGAATGACTACATCCGCGACTCCGACCGCGAGCGGCTGCTGCTCCACCGCCGCCAGTTCGTGCTGCTGAGCTCTATCGCCGTGGCGGGTGCCGCGGCCTCCGGTTTGCCGCAGCGGGCCCTGCGCACCGTGGCCGGCGCCGACCCGGCCACCCTTCCGATCGTCTCGCTCGGGTACTGGGATGGCTCGCTCGACAAGGCCAGCCTCGGTACTGCTCCACCGGACAGGTTTCATCGCCTCGCCTCCGCCGCTTCGGCTCGTTCGGCCGATCGCGCCCTCGATGGCTCTGCCAGGATCAACATCAACGGCTTCTGGCGTGCCGCGCAGCATCGCCAGAAGCCGGTCTCGATCGGGTTGAATGTTCTGTTCCCCGCCGGCGGCGAACGCCTTCCGTTCCACGCCTGGAGTCACGCGACCAGCCGCGGCGTGGCCAGGAATGCGCCGCCGCCGCACTTCGTGGTGCCGGTCGACGCCCGTCACCCCATCGAGCTCAACGTCGAGATGCGCATGCCGGCCGGTGCGACGACGCCGGCGCTGGCGCGCGTGAAACGGTTTCTCTCGCTCGATGACCGCAACGCCCAGCAACAGAAGAGCGGCACCTGCTCACTCGCGCTCGACTCCCGATCGTCGTCGCTGAAGCTGAACCGCGGCGTCTACTTCGTCGCCCTTCAGGAAGATCCACGCGATCAGGCGCCGAACTGGGCCTCCGTGCGGATGCTCGATCCTCACGCTCCCGGCGCGCTCGACGCATCAGGGCCGGGAGTCCTGGTTCAGGGGGGCCTTGTCGGCTATGAGCCGGTGCCGTTCTCATACCTCATGATTTCGGTAAACAAGGCCTGAGCGCGACACTTTGACGTGGATCCCATACCGTAGAGTAGGTTCGCTTTTCGCGGATCACCGTCGCGGCATTGACTTCGACCTGACTCCAATCGCTCACTAAGGCGGCGGAAGAAGCCGTGATAACCCGGCTACGCGCGCTCAGGCCGCCTTCTCTTGGTATGCTTTACCGAGCGAGGGAAAGTGGTACGGATCATCAATGCCCGCAAACCCGACAAAGACGAACGCCGCAAAAAAAACCTCTGAAGAAGCGTGCGAGCTGACCCCAAATCCACGCCGCGCGCTCACGACCAGTGTGCCAGGTCGATGGGCATCCGGCCGATGATGATGAAGGCTGCTGCGCATCCGAGTACACCTGCATGAGCGACGTTCCGCATTCCTCTCACCTCAGTGAGGTCACCCTTCGCCCCGCGTCCGACGCCGACTACGACTTCATGCGCAATCTCTACGCCGCCACGCGCGCCGAGGAGATGGAGCGCTTTCCATTCGACGAAGCGCAGAAGCGGGTCTTTCTCGATCAGCAGTTCGCCGCACAGTTCGAGCACTACGCCATTCACTATCCGACCTGTGAACGGAACATCGTCGAGCAGGGCGGCGTGCCGATTGGCCGGCTCTGGGTCGACGAGTGGCGCGACCAGATCCGCATCGTCGACATCGCCCTCTTGCCGGAAGACCGAGGGGGTGGCATCGGATCGCTGCTGTTGCATCAGGTGCTCGACCGCGGAAAGGCGGCAGGCAAACCGATCACGATTCACGTCGAGGCATTCAACCCCGCCCTCCGCCTCTACCAGCGGCTCGGATTCGAGCAGGTCGATACGAACGGGGTCTACTACCTCATGCGCCGGGCGCCTCGGTAGAGGTCTTCCTAGGTGAAGACCGCTTCGTAGTTGAAGCCGCCCGGGTCTTTCCCGATCGGTACCAGGAAGAGATCGATCGGTTCATCAAACCCGTCGTGCGTCAGCCGGTAGATCTGCTGCGGCAGCAGAACGGGTCCCAGGAAGTAGAGCGAAAAGGCCGCCCGCTTCAGCCGCGCAGCCTCGCTCTCCATCACCCGCGCCGCGCGCGTGAGCCGTAACTCCACTTTGTGGCCGTTCTGGTGAAGCCAGAACGAGGTACCGACGTGGGGTTCGAATGATTCGATGGTGAGCGTGTCGAGCATGCGGCGGCATTTTACAGTAGCCAGCTGCATCGCTCGCGGCATGGAGCTCAGATGAGCGTTTCCAGAAGGTTGAGCGCGTGCGACACCCGAATTCCCTCGCTACTCTGATAGTCCTTCGTCCCGATGGCGGACACCTGCCACGCCGCCACATCGGGGAACTTCGCCCGCAGGTAATGAAGGCTCTTGTCGATGGCCGCATCCCCCCATTTGCACTCGACCAGAAGGATCGGTTTCATCCGTTCGGTCACCACGAAATCGACCTCGCGGCCGTCGATATCCCGGAAGTAACGAAGCTCCAGATCCCGGCCCTGCGTATCCTGTTCGTAGTGAACCCATTTCAAGAGGTGCGATGCCACGAGGTTCTCGAACCTCGCGGCGTCCTCCGGCACGATGGACCAGTCGAAGTGGTAGTGCTTCTGCTCCTTCTTCACGGCGCGAATCCGAGGCGCTCCGAAGGGGGCAAGCCGGAAAACTGCGTAGAGCCTCTCCAGCGCTGAAATCCAGGATGACAAGGCCTTGTGGCTGATCTGCAGATCTTCACGAAGAGCGTTGATCGACAACGGAGACCCAACGAGATCAGGAAGGCGCAGCATGAGGAGCTCGAGGTGACCGAGATCCTGGATCCGCTCGAGCGACGCGACGTCTTCGCGGATCAGGCGCGTGCGGTATTCGCGAGACCAGCGTCTGGCCTGAACTTCATTGCCGCCGAGGAATGGTTCGGGGAAGCCGCCGAGCCGGAGAAGCTGGTCGAACCCGTCGCGATCCCGAATTCGCTGCTCGGCGACCGAGAAGGGGTGAAGATGAAGGAGGTGGTAGCGGCCCTGTAGTGAGTCCCCGCCGAATCGATACAGGTCGAGCCTGCCACTTCCGGTGACCACGATTTCCTGGCCGGGCGGACGTCCGTCGTAGAGTCCCTTCAAGTAGTTTCGCCAGCGGCGATATTTGTGCAGTTCATCGAAGATCCAGATCTTCCCGGTGGGGAGCTCATTCCTGAGAATCCTCTCGCGGTGTTCCGGCACGTCCCAATTGAGATAACCCCTGGCGGCGCCTGGAAGCGATAAGGCGACAGTGGTCTTGCCAACCTGACGAGGTCCGGCCACGAACACCATCTTGCGCTTCATGTCGGAGTGAATCTGCGCGGAGAGATATCTGCGTTTCGTGGCCATGAGCCGTTTGCGAAGATACGGGTATTTTTGACTGGAGTCAAAAGTAGTGGCAAGAGTATTTGACTGGTGGCGAGGATTACTGTGAAGCTGCGACCAGCGGACGACAACATCCTTCTCCGAAGGTTCAATAGCCCGCTGTCCTGACCCAACTACAATAGCGCCCTGCATGGAACCCTTTCCCCTCCGTCCGCGCGAGGTCTTCGAGGAGTTGAGCAAGACCGTCGTCGGGCAGGATGAAGCCATCCGTGAGTTGTCCGTCGCCATCGTCAAGCACCTCGTCGGGCATCCGGCACCGAACATCCTCATGATCGGCAACTCGGGCTCGGGGAAGACGACGCTCATGCGCGCGGTCGAACACTTCCTCGGCAGCCGGCCTGAACTGAGCCACTCCGCAAACGTCATCCGGATCAACGCCAATGTTCTGGCAGAGGAACATCAGGGATATGGGCGAGCCGTTCTGGGGAGGCTCTACAAGAATGCCAGAACCATCCTCGGCGCGAACACGCCGATGCCGGACCTGTTGCGTTCCGTCGAGCACGGCATCGTGTTCATCGACGAGGTCGACAAGATCCGCGCTCAGGTCAGCGGCGATCCAAATGTCCGTGGCATCGTGGCGCAGGAAGCGCTGCTCACGCTGATGGAGAACGAAAACGTCGAGTTCGAAATCAACGGCATGACGTTCGGCGTCAATTCGTCGAACGTGCTCTTCATCGTCGGCGGGGCCTTCGAGGAGCTGTACGAGGCTGTCTTCCGCCGTGCCACCATCGGCCAGGACGTCGCGCCGATGAAGCCGATCGTCGTGGTCTCGGCGTCGGGCGAAGTGCGCGAGGAACTGCCCTTCCATCTGCGGGACTACCTGAAGTACGAAGACCTGTTCCGCTACGGCATGACCCCGCAGTTCGTCTCCCGTTTCGAATCGATCGTCGTGCTCAACGATCTGGCGGAGTCCGACCTGGCCCGCATCTTCGTCGAGCCGGAGGCGTCGATCTTCCGTACCTCGCGCGCCTACTTTCAGCGCTTCGGAATCGACCTGCAGATTACGCGCGGCGCGCTGATCGCCATCGCCTGGGACGCCGCGCGCCAGAAGCGCCTCGGCGCGCGCGCGTTGCGCGAGACTTTCCGGCGCGTGATCGGTGGGCTCGAGTTCGACCCCGCCGACGCCGGCACGCGCGTCATCACGGTCGACGAGGCCATGGTCAAGCAGACCATTGCCGGCCGCGAGCAGGGGACAGCCCGGCCGCGATGAAACGGTCCTGGTTTCTGACACTCCTCATGGTCTTCACCGGCGCCGCCGCGGCGTCAGCGAATGCCGTCTTCGTCGACAACCGGGCCACACCAGGGGGCAATGGCACCCGTCAGTGGCCATTCACTACGATCGGGCAGGCCGTCCAGAGCGGTTCTGTCGTCTACGTCGCGGAATCGAGCGCGCCCTACACGGAGAGTGTCACGCTGAGGAGAGGGCAGATGCTCATCGGCTCTGCCTTCGGCCTCGACGCCGCCCGCGTCGAGTTTCATGCGGATATCGGCGCCGAGAGCGTTCCAGCGGTGCAGGGTCCCGGGCCGGCCATCCACGGAACCATCGCCACGAGCGGGGACAACGTCATCGCCGGCTGCACGATCTTCGCCGAAGGAGTGAGTGGAGTCTCCGGCAGCGGTGCCATCGGGACCCTGACGGTTCGCAATGTCTACTTCAAGAGCTCCCGGGCGGGTTTTGCAATCGCCCTGCTGGAACAGCAGGGGAAGGTGAACATCTCCGGCGGGGCGATCGACGCCGCGGAGAGGGGGAGCGGGATCGCTCTGGACGGCGGCTACGGCGACGTCGTGATCGACCACTTTCCGATCTCCGGCGAGTTCAATGCGGCCGTGCGGATCCAGGGACACAAGTCGGGAACCATCACCTTCCGCCGCGGCTCGAAGCTTCACGTCGGCGACGCCTTCGATGACGCAGTCGTCATCGCCGGCATCGAGCGTCCCGGCGCGGTCCTCTTCGAGGACACGATCGACGTGCGCGGCCGACGGCGGGGACTGGTTGCGAACAAGGTGGCCAGGCTCGTCATCGGTGGATCATCGACCCTGAGCACCGCCAACGCCGCGGCGCTCGAGGTGCACGACTCCGGCGTCGAGCTTTCGTTCGAGTCCGTATCGGCGGAAGGAGTGGCGCCGGGAACGCTCGAGGACGGAATCATCCTCGATGGGGTTCACGGGAAAGTCTCGGTTACCGGCGTGGAAGGAAAGCGTGGAACCGGAGGGGCCATTCTTCATGCCCGAGGCAACGGAATGCGCATCGTCCAATCGAGCAATATCCGCGTCGCCGGGATCACGCTCACCGACAGCGGCGTCAACAAGCCCTCGCGTGGTGTCCATTGCGCGGGCGCTTTCGACGTGAACTCGACCGCCATCTGCCACGCCGCGATCTACCTGCGGCACATCAGCGATTCTGCCTTCGAGAACATCGTGGTCGACGGCGGGAGTGCCATGGGGATCAACGCCAACAACATCCGCGACGTCACTTTCGGCGGATTAGACGTCCACGGCGCCGGCGATGAAACGTTCGAGAGTGGTGTTCTGCTGCAGGAGGCTGGCGGGACGATTACTTTCAGCCGCTGCTCGTTTGCCGATAACGCCGGCTCCGAGATGCTCGTCGAGCAGCGCTACAACAACGGCCGGATCGTCCTCGACCGCTGTACGCTTGCCGCGACAGCACGTCCCCAGGTCGCGCCGCACCTGCTGGAGGTGCGCACGTTTGGTACATCCAGACTCGATGTCGAGCTGCGCACCGCCGATCTCAAGGACAACCTTGGATCGGCCATTGACGCCGCAGCCGCCGAAAACAGCTCTCTCTCCCTCGACGCAAGCGATTCGTCGCTGCAGCATTTCGGTCACGGTGTCATCGCCATGGCGTCGCGGCAGAGTGGGAATGCCCAGTTGATCCTGCATGGCAACACCGTCGTGGCGCTGGTGTCCGATCGCGCCTGGGTTGATGTTTCCGCCTCCGATGCCGCCACGGCCTGCGTCGACGTCACCGCCAACCGCTTCAGCAGCGTGACGGGAACCGTGATCCACCTGGCGGCGTCACCGCGGTCCTCCATGCGGGTGATCGGCGGGACAGCCGGTGACGCCAGGGCCATTGCGGCGATGGTTGGGGCCGCGAACGGCGGAGCGGCCGCTGTCGTCGATGGAACCGCGGTGGCCGCACCCGCCTGTCACTGAACTTGCACCGGGTGCCGGGCGTCGTGCTAGTATCAATAAGTCCAGTCCGCCCAGGTCCGCGAGCGCGTGATTTAAATGCGCATAGGTTCAACTGAAGCCAATATGGAGAGCAGTATGAAAGCCAAAGGTGTGTCCAACGGAATCCCCCGCCGCGAGTTCCTCCGCGTCAGTTCGGTCGCCGCACTCGGCATCGCTGTCGTGTCGGTCAGCGAGCGGAACCTGTTCGCTGCCAGCAGTTCGGGGATCGTGCCTTTGATGGACGTGGGCTATGCGCCTTCGCTTCCTCTCGCCGGCTACTCTGTTCCGCTGGCCAGTGCCTCCTCCATCCTCAGCCCCGACCCACGCTTCATCGGCTCCGGCGCACGGATCTCCGTGGTCGGCGCGGGCCGTGCCGCCAACCACAAGAACGCTCCCGGCGGCATTGCGGTCGATGCCCTCTTCCCGGTATCGCATCGCACCCCTGACGATCCCTCTCGCTACCGCTTCTTTTCCGTGGCCGGTCGTCCTGATGGGGACGCGATCAGCGGACAGCTCAGCTTCACGATTCAGGTGCCTGCCACCAGCGGCGTGTCCCTCGTCGTCCGCCGCCAGCGGCCCTCCAGCCAACCGGAATCATCGACTCCGCCGGCGATCGAAACCGAGGCGTCTCCCCTGACGTTGTCCCTCGGGAACGTGGCAGGACCGAAGCTGACCCGCGGTGTTTACGCTCTCGCGTTCCGCGAGGAAGATGGCGACAGTATGTCGAACTGGGGCCGCATGGCCATCGCGCCGGCGAACGGCGGATACATCATCTCCGGCGCGACTTTCTCGTACCTTCTGTTGAACGTCGACTACGCCGAGGCTGCGATAGCAGCTCCGGATCGCCGCCATGCGGCAGGGCGGTAGGAACAGCAGGGCAGGCGTTGGGACGGTAGTCGCCTCGACTACTTGCGGGCGAACTGCCCCGCGGAGACCGTTAACTGCCTCAAAAGCGTGTTAACTGCCTCAAAAGCGTGTTAACTGCCT
>DATLWH010000460.1:0-4604 GCA_035576505.1 Thermoanaerobaculia bacterium
GGGGCCGTACGATTTCCCGCGCGCGCTCAAAGAAGAAGTCCTCGCCCGCGTGCTGGAACGGCCGTGGAACATCTACCCTGACTTCGAATCGATGGGGCTGCGCGGAGCCCTCGCCAGAGTGCACCGCTACGAGGTGGAGAACGTCCTGGTCGGCAACGGCTCGAACGAACTGCTCGCCGCCGCAGTGCCCACGTTTGTCGGCCCGGGCACGCCGGTGGTCTTCCCGAAACCGAGCTTTGCCCTGTACGAGAAGCTCATCGCCGTCGCCGGCGGGATCGCGTTGCCGGTCGCCGTCGATCCCACGACCGGCTTTCTCCCGCTCGATGAAATGCTCCGGGCCATCGACCGTTGCGATCACGCCATCGTCATCGTCTGCTCGCCGAACAATCCGACAGGAGGGGTGCTGCCCGAGGGCGGCATCAACGCCCTCCTGGCCACCGGCGCCACCGTGCTTTTCGACCGGGCCTATGGCGATTTCGCGGAAGACTCCCTTCCCGTACTGCACGACCGCCTGGTCACCTTCTCCACGTTCTCGAAGGCCTGGGGTCTGGCCGGGCTGCGGGTGGGCTGGCTGGCCTCGACCGCCTCGACGTGCCGGGAGATCCGCAAAGTGAAGCTCCCCTACTCGCTCAACATCATCAGCGAAGCGGTCGCGGCGACGGCACTCGACCACGGCGAGATTCGGACACGGAACGTTGCCAATACCATCGCCGAGCGCGGGCGGATGTTCGAGGCAATGCGGCGGATCGACGGAGTGACCCCGTTTCCATCGCGATCGAACTTCATCGCCTTCGCCACCGCGCGCGACGCCAAAGACGTTTTCAACGACCTGCACGGGCGCGGCATCCTCATCCGCGATATCCGCGCCGCCGTACCGAACGCCCTGCGCGTTTCCGTCGGCACACCGGCACAGAACGATGCATTCCTGGAGGCACTCTCGTCATGCGCGTAGCCACGGTCACCCGCAACACGAAAGAAACGAATGTCGCCGTCACGGTCAACCTCGACGGCGACGGGACGCACTCGCGCATCGAGACGCCGGTCGGCTTTCTCTCGCACATGCTCGATGTCATCGCCCGCCACGGACGCGTCGATCTCGACATCGTCTCGACCGGCGACACGCACATCGACTATCACCACACGGTCGAAGACACCGCTCTGGTCATGGGCGAGGCCTTCGCGCAGGCGCTCGGGGACAAACGCGGAATCCGTCGCTTCGGTCACGCCTACGTCCCGCTGGACGAGGCGCTGGCGCGCGTCGTCGTCGACTTCGCCGGCCGCCCCTACCTCGTCTTCGAAGTGACCATCGACCGGGAAATGCTGCTGATTCACAAAGACTTTCCCTTCGCCCTCGTCGAGGAGTTCTTCAAGTCGTTCGCCAACAAGTGCGCCTGCAACATCCACGTCGATCTCATCCGCGGCCGGAACGGCCACCACGCCGCCGAATCGATCTTCAAAGCGTTCGCCATCGCCCTCCGGGAGGCCAAGGCGGTGGTTGGGACGGACATTCCTTCGACGAAGGGAGTGATTTAGAGGTTTCTGGGTTGCTGGGTTAACTCATGACAACCACCACCCTCATCGACTCCCCCGTCGCCAACGTCGCCAACATCGCTCGTGCCCTGCGCGTGGCAGGGGCGACGCTGCAGGTGACGCGCGACGCGGACGAAATCGCGGACGCGCACAAGCTCGTCCTGCCCGGCGTCGGCTCATTCATCGCCGCAATGCGCTGGCTGACGGAAAACAGGATCGACGCGGCGATCCGGGATGCCGTGAAACGCGGCGCATCCCTGCTCGGCATCTGTGTCGGGCACCAGCTCCTCTTCGAGGTCTCCCGCGAGATGGGCACTACGCCCGGGCTCGGCCTCGTGCGTGGCGAGGTGCGCCAGTTCGACCGCATCCTCCCGGTGCCGCAGATTGGCTGGAACCGCGTCTCCGCCCGCGGACCGCTTTTCGAAGGCGTCGAAAACGGCGTTTTCTACTTCGTCAACTCGTACGCGGCGTCGCACGCGCCCGACGAGATCGCAAGCGCGGACTATGGCGGTCCGTTCACCGCCGCGGTGCAGCGCGAACGCGTCTTCGGCGTGCAGTTTCACCCCGAGAAGTCGTCGGCGGCCGGGCTTCGCGTCCTCAGGAACTACATCGCATGGACGTGATCCCGTCGATCGATCTCCTTGACGGGAAGGTCGTCCGCCTGCTGCACGGCGACTTTGCGCGCGTGACGGAGTATGGCCATCCGGACGCCGTTCTCGACGCGCTCGACGTACCGCCCGGCTCGCGGCTGCACGTCGTCGACCTCGAAGCATCGCGAAGCGGCAGGCCGGTCGAGACCGAGATCGTGCGGCGGCTGGCGGCGCGCGATCTCCACATCCAGGCCGGCGGCGGTATCCGGTCGCTCGCCGACGCGCGGAAGTGGATCGCGGCCGGCGCGGAAAAGATCGTCATCGGAACGGTGGCGGCCGATGCGCCGGACATGTTGCGGGCAATCGTCAATGAGCTCGGCGCCGAGCGGGTCATCGCCGCCATCGACGTTCGCGACGGCATCGTTCGCGTGGCCGGGTGGGAGCGCGAGGCAACAACGTCGCTCGATGAAGTCCTGACGAGGGTCGAAGGGCTGGGCATCGGCGAAGTGCTCATCACCGATATCAGTAAGGACGGCGCGATGCGCGGACCATCCTTCGCCCTCTACCGGTCGTTGCGCACGACAATGCGCATCATCGCCTCGGGAGGCGTTTCGACGCTCGGCGATGTCGTGTCGCTCAGCCGCATCGGCGGAATCGGCGCATGCGTGATCGGCCGCTCGCTTCTCGACGGACGGATCCAGCTTGCCGAGGCCCGGGCGCGCGTGGCCACGCCAAACGCGATTCCCGAGCGCGTCATCCCCTGCCTCGACGTGCGGGACGGGCGCGTCGTCAAGGGCGTCAACTTCGTCGACATCCGCGATGCCGGCGATCCGGTCGAGTGCGCGATTCGTTATGAGGCCGAAGGGGGCGACGAGCTGGTCATCCTCGACATCTCCGCCACCGACGCGAACCGTTCCACGGCGTTGGAGATCGTCCGGCACGTCTCCGAGTCGCTCTTCATTCCTCTGACCGTCGGCGGCGGCGTCCGAACGATCGAGGACTTTCGGGCGCTGCTCCACGCGGGGGCCGACCGCGTGGCCATCAACACCGCGGCCATCCGCGACCCGCAACTGATCGCCGGCTGCGCCGCCGAGTTCGGAGTGCAGGCCGTCGTGTTGTCGTGCGATGCCAAACGCGTGGGCGATCATTTCGAAGCGATGGTGCGCGGCGGCAAGGAATCGTCCGGCGTCGACGCCGTCGCCTGGTGCCGGCGGGCCGAAGAGCTGGGAGCAGGAGAAATCCTTCTCACCTCCGTCGACCGCGACGGAACGAACAGCGGCTACGACATCGAACTGCTGCGCGCCGTCACGAGCATCGTGAAGATCGGCGTCATCGCCTCCGGCGGCGCCGGCAGCGTGGAACACTTCCGCGACGCAATCGAAGCAGGAGGCGCCCGTGCCGTCCTGGCCGCGTCGCTCTTCCACGACCGCCGGCTGTCTATCGGCGATGTGAAACAGTTTCTGGCAAGCGAAGGGATACCGGTGCGGTGAAGAAGTGGATTGGTAGATCAGTGGATCAGACGATTAGTGGATCAGTGGATAGTGGATTAGTGGATCAGTGGATTAGAGGATTCGTCGATTAGCGTGGCATGGATCAGTGGATTGGAGGATCGGGCACCAACCCCTTTCTAATCCACTAATCCACTAATCCACTAATCGACTAATCCACTAGGAGCACACGATGCCGACAGACGAACCAAACACACTCATCCCCGCCATCATCCAGGATGCGCGTTCGGGCGAGGTGCTGACGCTTGCGTACATGAATGCCGAATCGCTGGGCAGGACTCGGGAGACGGGCCAGACGTGGCTCTGGAGCCGTTCGCGGAATGAGCTCTGGCACAAGGGGGCCACCTCGGGGAACACCCAGCGCGTCGTCGCCATCAGCGAAGACTGCGACGGCGACGCGCTCGTCGTCAGCGTCATTCCGAACGGACCGGCATGCCACACCGGCGCGCGCTCATGCTTCACCGGCGTGCCGCCCCGCCCTCTCGAACGGCTGATGAACGTCCTCCGCGACCGGCGCGAGAAACGCCCCGAGGGTTCCTACACGGCGAAGCTGTTCAACGGCGGACGGGGAAAGATCGTGAAGAAGATCGGCGAGGAAGCGACCGAAGTCGTGATCGCCGCGCTGAGCGAATCGCGCGAGCGCCTCGTCAGCGAGATCGCCGACCTCGTCTTCCACGTCAGCGTCCTGATGGCCGACCAGGGGATCGAGTGGAGTGAGGTGGAGGGGGAGCTGGCGGCAAGGGGGAAGTGAGGTCAGCGACGAGTAGAAATCTCAATCTCCAATAGTCAAATTTGTCATCCTGAACCTGCCGAAGCCGCTGAGCGAGCATTGCGAGCGAAGTGCGGGGAGGACGGCGAAGGATCTCCAGATGCGCGGCATGGGGCAGAATCGCAGCAGGGGGGGTATTTTTTCGAGGCCATCCCTTGGATGGTAGACATTCGTCATGGAAACCACAGTTTCGCTCCTGCCCCCAAG
>DATLWH010000461.1:0-4319 GCA_035576505.1 Thermoanaerobaculia bacterium
CGACAAGCTCTGCATCCTCGGCAACGGAATGGTCATCGACCCCGAGGCCTTGCTCGACGAGATCGAGAAACTCCGGGCGCTTGGTATCGTCATCGATTCGAACCTCAAGATCAGCGACTCCGCGCAGGTCATCCTGCCGTACCACAAGGCCCTCGATCTGGCCCGCGAAGAAGCGGCAGGCGAGGGAAAGATCGGAACGACCGGGCGCGGCATCGGGCCCGCCTACGAGACCAAGGTGAGCCGTTACGGCATCCGCGTGGCCGACCTGCTCGACCCCTACGTCCTGCGCGACCGCATCGACTTCGCCTGCGCCGAGAAGAACCCGGTATTGAAGGTCTACGGCAAGGAAGGGTTCGACCCGCAGAAGCTCTACGACGACTACACGCGCTACGGCGAAGTGCTGGCCGACCGCATCACCAACGGCACGATCCTCATCAACGAGCAGATCCGCGCCGGAAAGAAAGTGATGTTCGAGGGGGCGCAGGGAGCGATGCTCGACATCGACCATGGCACCTATCCCTTCGTGACCTCGTCGAGCACCGTGGTTGGCGGCGTCTGCACCGGTCTGGGGGTGGCGCCGAAGCACATTCACCGCGTCATCGGCGTGGCCAAGGCCTACACGACGCGCGTCGGCGGCGGCGCGTTCCCGACGGAGCTGAATGACGCGCACGGCGAGCACCTGCGTGCGCGCGGCAACGAGTTCGGCACCGTCACCGGCCGCCCCCGCCGCACCGGCTGGCTCGACCTTCCCGTGCTCCGCACATCAGCGATGCTGAACGGCCTCGACTCCATTGCCCTGACGAAGCTCGACGTTCTCGACGAGTTCGACGAGATCCCCGTCTGCACAGGCTACAACGTCCGCTCCGAGTGCTGGAAGACGTTTCCTGCCTTCGCCGTCGCTCATAACGACTACAAGCCGGAGTACCGGACGTTCAAGGGCTGGAAGCAGCCGACCATCGGCATGACGTCGTACGACGACCTGCCGCAGGCGGCAAAGGATTACGTTCGCTTCATCGAGGATGAGGTGGAGTGCCAGGCCACGATCATCTCGACCGGGCCAAGGCGCGAAGAGACGATCGTTCGGTAGCCGGCACGGCCTGCAGCGTTGGTTGGCCAAGGCTCGGTCACCAGCTTCGTCAGCGCTTTTCTACAGCGCAAGGCTCCTAGGTCTCTGCGTATGCATTGAGGAAGTCATCCCTCGATACTCCGCTCTGCGCGCAAATGGAACGAAGGGTGGAAGCCTTCAGTGTGCGGTGATTCGGAATCGTCATCGGCGTCCGCGTGCCGTCTTCGTTTACGCGCTCCAATGAGATGTGCTCGCGCTCCCGAACAATCACGAAGCCAAGCCGCGCAAAGGTAGCCAGAACGCGCGCCTTCGGTGCGTCGACGGGAAACTTCGGCATTACACCGTGACTTCAGTTTCGGCTACGAACGCTTCGAGAACCGGTGAGTCATCCTCAAATGCTGCCGCACCAAACGTCTCGACGTGAAACCGAACCGCCGACTGGACGTCCGCCAGCGCCTCATCGTAGGAATCTCCCTCACCGATGACGACGCCGCGCATTCCGACGGGATAGGCGACGTAACCGTCATCGTGTTTCTCGACGATGATCTTGATCGAGCTCATAGCGCTCAGTATGGCACGCCTCGGCGTCTACAATATCCCCCCATGCCGACCGCCGCGCCGCCTGTCCGCCCCGTAACTCTCGATGAAATCTACGCCGCGCGAGAACGGATTCGCGGCGTCATCACGCGGACGCCGCTGATCAAACTGCTGCACAACACCACCGCTCCGGAGATCTGGCTCAAGCTGGACAATCTGCAGCCGATCAACGCCTTCAAGATCCGCGGGGCGGCGAACGCCGTGGCCATGCTCACCCCCGATGAGCGGGCCAAAGGCGTCTGGACGATCAGCGCCGGAAACGCTGGTCAGGGCGTGGCCTATGCGGCGCGGGAGTACGGGATCCCCTGTGCCGTCGTGACGATCGAAACCGCCCCGGAGACGAAGATCGAGCGGATGCGCACCCTCGGCGCGCGCATCGTCAAGGCGCCGTTTGACGCCGCCTGGCGGGCCATGGAGGCGCGGGCCTTCGAAGGGGTCGAGGGCTCGTTCATCCACCCGTTCGATGACCACAACTTCATCGCTGGCAACGCCTCGCTGGGGCTGGAGATTCTGGAAGACCTGCCGGCCGTCAGGACGGTGATCGCCGCGATTGGCGGCGGAGGCCTCGTCTCCGGCATCGGCAGCGCCATCCGTCAACTCGCGCCATCGGTCAGGATTCTCGGCGCGGAACCGGAGACGGCCGCGCCAGGAGCGCGCTCATTCGAGAAAGGCTCGCCCCAGGCATTCGACGATTTCCAGCCGTCCTTTGTCGACGGCGCGGGCGGCAAGAGCGTCTTCCCGCGGATGTGGGAGCGGATGCAGGGGATCGTCGACGGCTCGATCGTGGTCACGCTCGAGGAGACGAGACGGGCCATGCGCCTGGTGGCCGAGAAGGTGCGCGTCATCGCCGAAGGAGCCGGGGCACTGGCTGTGGCCGCGGCGCTCAGCGGAAGGGCCGGCGAAGGACCGATCGTCGCCGTGATCTCCGGCGGCAACATCGATCTCAAGAAGTTCGCGGAGCTGATTGGGGCGGTGTGAAGTGGGGTAGCGCGGTTGCGGGGTTGCTGAGTTGCTCGGTTGTTAAGTCGTTCGGTAGATCTCTCACAACCCCAAGGCAACCCAGCAACTCAGCTACCGCGCTACCGCGCGCCGCTCCGCGCCTTTCTCCGGTCTTCCTTGAAGTTGTGTCTCGCTTCTGCCTCTTCCACCGAGTGTGACTCGGTGATCTTCGAGTCGCGCTTTGCCATTTCGGCGAGCCGCTGATAGTGGATGCGCAGGACCTTCAGCTCGGTCTCGGAGAGGTCTTCGATCGAGATGAGCCGGTTGCTGGCCCCTTCCAGCGCGGCCACGATCTCGTCGAGCTTGAGCTGTACCGCCAGCGCATCTTTGTTCTGCGAGCGCTGAATCAGGAAGACCATCAGGAATGTGACGATCGTGGTGCCGGTGTTGATCACGAGCTGCCACGTGTCGGAGTAGTGGAAAAGCCTGCCCGTGGCCGACCAAACGATCACGATCAGAACCGCCAGGGCAAACGCGGACGTCGAGCCTGTCCATGTCGTGGCCGCCGTCGCGAAGCGCGACAGGATGTTGCCGTGATTTTGCTGCCGCCGCTCGATCATCGTGAGCCTCTCGGCAGGGCTTGTTTCACGCCAGGTGCCAGGACCCTTAGAATGCACCCGACATGGTCCGTCCGATCGTCCGGTGCTTCGTCCTGCTCCTGCTCTCTTTGCCCGCGTTCGCGGGGGATTTCAACATTTACCTCGGGCATGCCTCGAGCGAAAGCAATCGTCACGGCCAGTCTCGCTTCCGCTCGATCAGCTTCGAGCTGACAGGGCGCCCGAAGCTTCCGAGACTGATCGAACGCTTCCTGCCCGATGCCCAGGCAGGCGTGGACATCGACTACGCCGACGTACGGCAGCCGCGGAGCTGGTTCGGCCACACCTACGGCGACCCTGACGATTCAGTACGCGCCGAGTGGGCTCATTTTTTCCTTCGAGAGTATTGGCGGACGTCATCGAATACGCTGCGGCCGTATGTCGACCTCGGCACCGGACCGATGTGGTCGAACCGCCGCATTCCCGCGGCGACGTCGAAAGCCAATTTCAATTCACAGCTCGGCCTCGGCGTCGTCGCTTTCCCGAATACACGCGCTCCTCTCTATGTCGGCTACCGTTTCTTTCACATCTCCAACGGCGGCATGTTCGCCGGCCGCAACCCCGGCCTCAATGTGAATGGGTTCTTCGTCGGCACGCGCGTTCGGCGTTGACTGCCTTGCCCGCCGCGCAGTTACTTCACGGTGGCCAGCGGCTTCTGCGAGGCCGGGGGGTTCGGATAGTCGAGACGGTCGATCATCTCTTTGATCGGCGTTCGGGTCACGGGAACACGCTGGCCCGCCACGACCGCGAAGGCGCCGGTCGGCACGGCTTTGTCGACGGCCGCGGCCAGTCGCACTTTGACGCTGTTGGGGTCGAGAAGGGCAACCGTATCGCGCTTCAGCATGATCGCCGGCACGAGAACATCGGCATTGCCCGGGATCTGGCCCAGGACCAGACGCGAGGCGGGGACGCCGGGCGCGGAGAAGGTAATGGTCACGTTGCCCGGCGGCACGTCCAGAAGGAGGAATGACCCCGTCTCCGCCACACCTCCCGATACATACGGCGCGTTTTCGATCCAGACATTCGTTCCGCGGAAGAGTTCCTGTTTGCGCGCCGATTCC
>DATLWH010000462.1:0-2440 GCA_035576505.1 Thermoanaerobaculia bacterium
TCGAAACCTCAGTGGCTTTTTTGCCGTTCGTGTTCGCCGCGGTCGCGTATGGACCGCTCGGAGCGCTCGCCGTCGGTTTGATGGCCAACGCGCTCGATTTTCGACGGCCCTATCTCCGCTGGGGGATCTACATGCCAGCCCGTGGACTAACGGGTGCACTGACTGGTCTGGCTGCCGCTGAGGCGATGCCGAGCCATTCGACCTTCGCCCGTATAACAGTCGCAACAGTAGTCGCGAGCGTGGCGAACGTGGTTTTCGATGGCGCGTTCAATGTGTCAACGCTGCTCGTTCGCCGATCGGCGCCTGTCAGCGTCTTCGTCAAGTCAGTCGGCCCGTTCGCGCTTCTCTCGCTTCCGCTCTATGTGCCGCTTGTCGCGCTGATGGTTTACGCGTCCGAGCGCTATTCGTTTTGGACGGCTGCGATGTTCCTCGGCCCAACAGTCGCCTTCCAGCGGGTCGTCCACCTTTATCAGAAGCAACGGGATGTCTCCGAGAAGCTTGTGACAGCTAACGCGCGCCTTGAAGCCGCCAACCTCTCGTTCGCTGCCGCACTCGTTACGACACTTGACGCAAGAGATCGCTACACGGCAGGGCACTCCGCGTCAGTTGCGACATACGCGCGCGACATCGCGGCGCGACTCGGCCTCAATGAAGACGACCAACGGCTCGCGCACATCTGCGGGCTCGTACACGACGTTGGGAAAGTAGGGCTCCCCCCTGGCTTGCTCGAAAAGCCTGGGCCCTTGTCTCTCGAGGAGAGGCGTCAGATGGAACAGCATCCGGCTATAGGTGAGCGAATACTCAAGAACGTCGCCGACTATGAGCAAATCGCACAAGTAGTTCGGCACCATCACGAGCGGGTCGACGGCCATGGGTATCCTGATGGGCTTCAGCACGATGCCATACCCCTTACTTCTCGCATCATCGCGGTCGCTGATGCTTATGACGCGATGACCTCTGACAGGCCGTACCGAGACGCCATGCCATCACAAATCGCACGATTGAGAATGGCTCAGGCAGTTGGAAGCCAATTCGATACAACCGTCGTCGCCGCGTTCGAGGCGATCCTGGCTCAGGCAACTGAGGACTATCGGGTCGGCATCGGGGAGGAGTTCGTCTTCGAGACTCTCGCCGAGCGAGAAATCGCTACCTATCCGGCTTCAGGTCAAGATCTTCCGCTCCGGAATCTTCGCGTGCAAGCCTCGTAGCGAGGATCGCGGCCTCCGTTCTCGAGCGAACTCCTAACTTCCTGAAGATCTGTCTGACGTGTACCTTCGCGGTGCCCTCTTCAATGACCAAGCGCGAAGCTATCTCTCGATTTGTGAGCCCGAGTCGAAGAAGCGAAAGCACGTCCGACTGGCGCGGTGTGAGTGTGTCTAGTGGCCCGCGGAACCTAACGCCGGGATTCGCTCTAGTTTTGAGAAGTGCCGCCAGTTCCGGCTGAAGATCGGCGCGAGTCAATGCCTCGATCAACGCTGACGATGCTCGCTGTGCGATGACCAAGGCGTCGACGGCTCCGACATCGCTGATCTCTCTGAGATAGCGAACGACTAACGCATCGTCGTCCGCGTTGGCAGCCGCGACAGCTTGGGTCGCAAGAACCAAGGCCGCCGCATCGGGCAGGGACGACAGCTTTGGAAGTTTCTGAATCAATTCGGCGGATCGTGAGTTCTGGCCGGCGCATGCGCATGCCAACGCCTGTGTCGCGCCGAGTTCGGCTGCCAAGCCGCTTGTAATCCCGCGTGGTACCTCTTCGGTCATCTCGATAGCACCATCCACGTCCCCTCTGCAGAGCGAGAGTTTGGCGTGAACGATCTTCACGTCGATGATGTTGTGTCGATCGCGAATCCCGACCGCCAGCTTGTCAGCCTCGGCGAGCACGTCGGCGGCACCGGCGTAGGCACCGAGACCCAGTAGTGCGACCGCCCGCGCGACTAGCCCGTGTGGGCGGACGAAGCTCAAGCCGGCGTCTTCCGCGAACGCGAGGGCGCAATCGGCGGTCTCGAGAGCCTCCGCGTACCTGCCGGCCAAACTAAGGAGTCGGCTGAGCGCGTTCAAGAAACTTGTCGACACGAGCGGGTCGCATTCCAGAGCGAGATCAATGACCCCAAGGCCTTCATCGAGCACCGATTCGATGCCGCCAAGAACCGCAGACGCGTAAAGACCAGCGTTCGCTGCGCGGATCACATCATCGGGAGAGCGCGGGACGTACTCAAGAAACTCACCGAGGCTACGAGACAACTCATCCTTGTCGTGCAACGCGCTTGCGCAAACAAGGGCACCCCAGCGGGCCTCTTGCAGGTCTTCCTCGGACGTGGCGAGTCCTTCCGCTTCGCGAAAGTGCTTCAGCGCCGCAGCCTCTCGGTTATTGAGGTGCGCTGCTCTTCCCGCTAGGCACAGCGCTTCGAAACGAAGTGCATGTCCGTCCAGATTGGCGACA
>DATLWH010000463.1:0-10280 GCA_035576505.1 Thermoanaerobaculia bacterium
GATGAGGCGCTGCGTCGGACCGATTACCGCCGCGGCGCTCAGCATGCTGAGTGTCAGCGTGCACGAGGACGCTCCCGCATAGCTAAGCGTGTAGTCCGTGCCGGCCGTGAGCGGGCCCTTGCCCGCGACCGGCGTGACGCCGTCCGCCTGGAAGACCCGAGCACTGAGCACCTGAGGCGTCATGTTGCACATGCCGCCCGTCGGCCCCATCGGCAGCTTGTCCACGATGGTCGCGTTCCACGCGTCGCTATTGCCGGTGTTCTGCACGTTGAGGGTGAACTGCCCCAGCTGACCAGGGTTCATCGTCGCCGGGCCGCCCTTGGTCATCACCAGGCCGGGCACCGCGATCGTCAGCGGCGGCGACGAGACCCCCTGCTGTCCTGTCAGTGGGTAATGGAAGGTTCCGCCTATGGTCGTTCCTAACGTCCAGTTGGCCGTGTTGGAGAACTGCGTGCCGGGCGAGTTCGGCGGCACGGCGTTGTTGAGCACCACAGTGACGCTCACCACGATCTGCTGCCCGGCGGGGATCGGGGGGAAACCGCTGAAGGTGAGCAGCCCGCTTGCGTTCGTGACCGCGAAAGGCACCGGAGCGCCGCTACCCTTCCAGGCGGCGCTACTATTCACGTAGCTGAGCGACACCCCAGTCGCATTGAGGTTGTCAGTCACCGTGACCTGGTCGACTTCGACGTTCGACCCGTTGGAATCGACCACAGCGCCGGTCGTCGCACTGACCAGTTGTGGGAAGGTGAGCGTGTAGGTAAAGGGCACTCCGATCGAGACGAAGGGCGGCCCCGGCGGATTCTCTTTGTCGATCTTGTCAACTGGCACAAAGAGGTTCGCACACCCCAAGACGTGCGCGCCGGCGATCGAGCCATTCACGAACCAGATGAAATTCCCGTGCACCTTGTCGCAGGAAAGGTTGCCGGTGAAATCGACGTTGTCGAAGATGACCAGCCAGCCCCTCCCGGTGCCGGTGAAGCTGATGTTGGAAGTCAGTGGGTTGGACGCTGGGAAGTTCCGGATCGTGCAATTTCCGTCGATATTGATCTGCGAAGGGGGAACAGGGTTGACAAAGCCATCTATCACGCCACCGAAATTGGCGACACAACCGCCAACGGACTGCCCCCGTGCCGGAACGGCGCTCAGCAGTAACAGGCCGAAGGCGAACAGCAGGATTTTGATCCACCTGCCGCGCGGCTTTGCATTGTTTGTGTTGCTAGAACTCATCTTCGCCCTCGTCCCACGAGGCAGTCCCCGCCCTGGACTGGATTCCGGCGGTCCCGCCGTCGTAGGGCCCCCCAGGCCCATTAGACCGGTGACTTTGCGTCGCCACCTTTCGGTGGCTTTGCCTTTGTCAAAATCGCATCGAACTTAAATGATCAAATTCGCAGCTTCTCCAAACCTCCTGGCGTCCGTGCCATTTCGATTCAGCCGCCGGCTTCACGCCGCCGGCAGAAAGTCGATCGGATACACGATCGTCACCGCAGGTACATCCTTTGCGCCGAAATTGATCGTCTTAACGCGGCTAACGACCTGCGCGGCGAGATCCGGCGCGTCCATATCACTCGACTGAAGCGCGCACATCGACACGCTGCCGTCCGGCTCAATCGTCAGGCGCAGAACCATCTGGCCCTTCAGAGCAGGGTTATTGCGCAGCTCCCGGTTGTACAGCCGGTAGAACGACGCCTTGTAGCGATCGAACACGATCTGTATTTCTTCGTCTGTGCGAGCAGCACCCGGCCCGCCGCGGGCCTTCGGCCGGTCGGCGCCGGTGATTGGAGCGATCGGGCTGACTGCGCGGCCTACCCCGATACCACCGCCTCCTCCGCTACCGCCAGCGCCAGTTCCGAGGCCACCTACACCTCCAATCCCGTTGCCACCTCCGCCTCCTCCGCCACCGCCTCCGACACTGCGGCTCAGCGAGGCGACGTTTATGCCGCCGCTCGATCCCGGCGTATTGCTCGTCAGCAGCGAGCGCGCAGAGGGCTTGCCTACTTCATCGGCGGCAACGTGACGCGCATCTGCTCCCAGAGGCACCACGACGTTGTCTTGTGCCAGGCTCGCGATCTTGTCCTTGAGTGCCAGGATGCCGGCGATTCCCACATTCGTCTTTGCCTCCACTGGTGGTCCGAGCTCCGGGCCTGGTGGGAGTTCTGCTTTGCCAGCCAGGTCTGGACCTGCCGGGGCGTTGGGTTTCGGTTTCAGCGCCGGTGCAGGTGTCCCTGGTGGGGATCCGGCCTCACTTGTCCCTCGCGGCGGACGCGAAACGGGTCGCGAGTTGACGGCGATCTCCGGCGGACGATAGAAGACTATGTCTAGTTCTTTGTTGGGTTGCTCGCTGCGAAACAGCGCTTGCGCCGGTATGACCATAAGCACGGCCAGCACGAAGACATGGATCGCGATGCTCTTCGCCATGCTTCGGACCGTCGGAGCCCCGCACTTTTTGAAAATGCTCTTTGCTTCCATAGTTGTCACCAGCAACCGCCTCAATTGGCCGCGACAAATTCGATCTTTAAATCCTCAACGCCCGACTTCGCGAGATCGATGATGCGTAGAACCGCCTCGTAGTTCAGGCGATCGTCGACGGCCAGGAACAACGCGCGCTGTTCCGCGGGTCGGCCGCGCAGAATCGTCGCAACGCGCCCGGGCAATTCGGCTACAGGGATCTTTTGATCCGCCAAGGTCACTTGACAGTCCTTCGGGATCCCCTCCCCCGCCGGCGGCGTGAGGATGGGGCACGCCGTAGCCCCGATGCCCAAGATCAACTGGGATTCGGCAACCGGGGCAGACGTATCGGCGGAGGCTCGAGGGATATCCACGTCATAACCCTCCATCAGGAGTGGCACGACGACCATAAATATGATCAGCAACACGAGCACGACGTCGACGAGCGGCGTGATGTTGATTTCAGACTGCAGACTGGAGCCGGAATCGCTGCTGTTGAATTGCATGATGTCACTTTCCTTCTGCGCCCGCGCGCTTGGCGATCAGCCCCACCCCCCGGAAGCCTTCTTGTTCGATCGCAATCATGACCTCCCGGACCTCGCGGAAATTGAGCTTTGCATCGCCCCGGATCACGATCTTAGGGTTCGTCTCGGCGCCCACCGCAGCGCGGAGAGCCTCGTCGAAATGCTCGGCTGCGACAGACTGATCGTTGATCCACAGGCCCCCAGACTCGTCTATGGAAACCAAGATTCGGCCTCTCTCATCGCCCTGCGAGTTCGGTTTCGTCGTGTTCGGCACGTTGACGTCCGGTCCCTTCCGCATCTGCGGCGCCATCACCATGAAGATGATCAGCAGCACCAGCACCACGTCGACGAGCGGCGTGATGTTGATGGCCGCCTTCATCGGGGTCGGCTCACCGAGTCGCATAGGCCGGCCCTTCCTTCTTGACCGTCGACGGCTTGACTTGAGCCTCTCCGAGGTCAAGCCCCTTGAGCTCCGGTATTTTGAACAAGCGGTTCACAAGCTGAGACGAAACACGATTCATTTCGACATGGAAAGTCTCGATCTTGCCGGTGAAGTGGTTGAAGGCAACGACGGCCGGAATTGCGACGAAAATACCGAGGGCCGTCGAGACCAGGGCCTCTGCGATGCCACCCGAAACCACAGACATACCGCCGGACCCCGTGGCCGCGATGCTCCGGAAAGCGTTAATAATTCCGACGACGGTGCCGAACAGACCAACGAACGGGGCCGTGGAGCCGATTGTGGCAAGGAACCCGAGACCCCGCTTCAGTTGAATCAACGTTTCGGAGATGGAGTCTCTGAGTGCGCTCGTGACCAGCTCGAGCGAAGCCGTCGGATCGCCTCCGCTCTGGGCCACACCGTCGTACTCGATGATGCCGGCCGAGACCACTTGCGCCACGTAGGAATTCGAGTGCTGGCGCGCGGCTTCGACCAGATCCTTGACTTCTCCCCCGTGTAGGAACTTCTTGAACTCGGGCTTGAACTTTACTGACTCGCGGAAGGCTGAAGAGAAGCGGCGGTGCTTGTCTATGATCATCGCCACCGAAAAAACGGAAAGCAGGGCGAGGGAAACGATCACCGCGCCTCCGAATATACCGACGTGTCCTAACAGTTCAGTGAAATTCATGGCTTTCTCCTTTGCGCCACATTGGCGGGCGCTGCCGCATTCCCATCCGTCGTCGCCCCGCTGGGGCGCGCTGTTTCCGACCGAATTTCGTAGTAACTGAGCATTCGCATGAAAACCTCTTTGTCCACGGGCCGCCTCGAGTCATCGAGCAACGTCGAGACGCCAGGGCCATTGCCGAGTTCCGAACTCTTCCAGGGAACGATGACCAGTGCTTTAGGCGCTTCCTGATTACCCAAAATGGACATGCCGAGGGCCTTGCTTCCGGGGACGGACGTCAACTTCCCGTCTTCTTCCGTTTTTTGCTGCGGCTCTTCCGCCTGTTTCGTTGCTTCCTCCTTCTTTGTCTCTTGAGTTTTTGTGTGCGACTTTTCAGTCTGTCCTCGTGCAGCTTCCGTCTTTGAGTGTGCTGCTTGCTGCGCGAGTACTGCCGCGGGCATAAAGGCAAGGACCCCAGGTAAAATCCAGTGAATGATAGTTTTTCTCATCGCTTCTCCTGTTTCTTTGCGCGGTTGCGAAGATCAGCAATCCACTTGGCGACCTCGGCGTCGTCCGGAACGATCCGGCTGTACGCCTCGTAATGCTCCATCGCGCAGGTGTAATCTCCGAGATACAGGTCACACAGAATCGCAAGGTTCCTGTGCGCATACTGGAAGTCGGCGGACTGTGCCAGGGCCGCCTCATAGCTCGTGCGCGCCTTCGCAAACTGTGCCTTGCGCCGCAGCACTATACCGAGTTCGTTATAGGCGACAGGCTGTTTTGGATCCGATTCCAGCGCCTTGTTCAGGCTTACCTCGGCGCGGTCCAGGTCGCCGGTGCGCGCATATGCCATGCCGAGATCGATCTGCGCCGCCGTCAAGGCAGGCATCTTTTCGGTCATTTTGAGCAGCAAGGCAATGCCTGGTTCATACCGCTCCTCCTTCAGCATGCCCACTGCAGACTGGTAGTTGGCTCGCACTTCATCGGTGACGGCTGTGCCCTGCGTGGGCGCGTTGCCCGGTGCCGAGGGGTTGGAGACCTGCTGCGGCGGCGATCCCTGCGCATGGTTGTCGATCGCGTCAAGGAAGCCACTGCTCGTTTCGTGTTTCGCGTAGCGGCCCGGCATCAGCTCGGTGAGCCTGCTCAGACTCTTCTCGGTCCACGAGTTGAAGACACCGGCATGCAATAATTCGATGTTCTTCTCGTGGACGTTGATGGCTTTTTCCTCGAAAGGAAACGCCGCCTCATCGAGCTTGTTCTTGAACTCCTCGAGATCCTCGGGCTTTAAGTCGTCCGGCCGCTCCGACTCGAGCAGTGAACGGCTGAAATTGGAGTAAGTCTCAGCCATATAAAACGTCGCTGCTGCCGTCACCTCGTCGATTCCGTAATTCACCAGCCGGCCCATGGCGGCAATTGTGGCGTCCATGCGCTGCTTCTTATCCTGCAGGCTGGTCTCGAAGGGTTGCTGTAGCTTCACGACGACGAAATTTTCATAGAGCTGCTCGCCGAGGACGAGAGCCGAACGCGCCGCAAGCGTTCGGGTCCGGCCGGTCCTCTCCGATCCTGCGGCCGCGTCGGCGCTTACGATTTCTTCCAACTGCTGCTGATAGAGAGTGTCGTCGTGCGCGGCCTTGTACATCTCGGCGATCTTGAACCGCGTCTCGACGGCCGTCTCTACGGGCTTGGGAAACTCTTTAACGTACTGGTTGTATGCATCCAGGGCGCGATCTTGAGAATTGGATTGCGCGTAGAGGTCTCCCGCATCGAGCAGCGCCTCGCTGCGTAGCGCCGGATCCTCGGATTGGGATGCGATGCGCTCATATTCGCCGGCTGCATGCGATAACTCGCCGCTCTGTCGGTAAGCGTAGGCGATCTGCTTGGTGGCCTCGAGCTGGAGCTTGTTCTTCGGGAAGGTAGTGCGAAACGCTTCAAGCACATCCAGCGCGGCCTTCCAGTCCTGCAACCGGATCAGCGCGGCGCCCGCGTCGTACTCGGCCGTCTCACGGATAGATGACGTAGGCGCGGCGCTACGAATCCTAAGGAAGTGGTCGGCGGCCGCACGATAATCCTTCGCCTCGTTTGCGAGCTCACCCTGTTTGTAAATCGAGGCGGCAAGGTTGTCGACGAGCGCGGCGCGCGACGCGTCGCCCTCCGGCGTGACTGCCAGCACCTGGGTGTAGGCATGCTCGGCCTGCGGGTACTCGGCGAGCTCGAATGAACCATGCGCAACCACAATCCACGCGGAACGGCGGATTGACGCCGGTGCGCCCGGATACTTATCGATCAAGCGCTGGTCGGCCTCGATGGCGGCCTTGTAGACCTTCATCTCGTACATGTCGTCGGCAGCCGCTCCAAGGACCGTCGCGGCATGTTCGTCCAGCGGGAACGCGTCGGCAAATTTTAGCGAGCTTGCGACTGCATCGCGCTTGACAGCGTCCTGCTGCTTTTTGTCGGCAACCTTCAGCTGTTCGCGGTATGCATAGATCGCGGCGTATCCTGCAGCCGCCGACTGCGGATGTTGCGCGTATCCATAAGCCGTACGCTCATACTGTTTGGCCGCCTCGCCGAAATCCTTGTTCTCCAAAAGCAGGTCCGCAAGCTGATAGTTGACGGATGACGAATCAGCCTCCTTCGGGAAGGACTCAAGGTAAGCACCGTACCATTGGCTGGCCTCGCGATAATTCGTGAGCTTCTCATTCGCTTCGTTTGCGTTCTGATACTGGGCGTGATAATGCGTCGCGAGGTCTTTCAGGTTCGTCTTCAGGTAGGCCAGTACATCCGGCGACTCTTCCGGTTTGAAATGTCGCCAGTATTCGGCCTTCAGGCCGTACTTGGAAGCGAACTCCCGCTTCGACTCCAGTACTAGCTTGGGGAACCCGCCCTGGGTGAACGTATCGACGACGCGCATGCTGAACCGTGGCGCGGCGCGGTGGAACGGATAAAGCGCTACGAAAGCTTTGTACGTCTTCGCCGCATCGTCGTAGCGCAACTTGCCGAGATAGTGCTCGCCCAGACTGGAGTAAATGCGGTCCTCATAAGAGCGATTCCCGAACTTGGAGAAGTACTCCGGCAGGGTTTCCGGCCCGCCGAGGTTGCTGAAGCTCAGGCTGATTACGCGGAATGTATCGGCGACACGGCGATCGTTGTCCACATCATGCTTCTGGTCGAAGTCGTAGCCAATCGATACTTTGTAATCGAGCAGGGCAATATACTTTTGCAGAGCCTCCTCGTAGAATTCCTGCTTGTAGAGCGTCCATCCGAGCTTATAGAGAGCGAGCTCATGGTACTCGGAGGAGGGTCCCAGTTTGACGATGCCCGAATAAGCGCTTTGCGCGTCGCGGTAGCGCCTGCGCGTGAAGAAGTACTCGCCCCGTCTGAACTGTACTTCGTCGAGATGCGGGGAATGCGGATTCGTGCGAATCAGGCGCTCCATTGTCTCGATGGCCTCTTCAGTGCGGCCGAGCTCGTCGTAGGCCCGCGCCATTTGATAGAGGACCTGGTCGCTGTTCTTGTAACTGGGGTACTCGTTCAGCAGCCGATTGTAGAGAGCGATCGCCTCGAGTGGACCCTCGGGATCTGCTCCGGCGCGCACGGTGTCCGTCGGTGAGGCGCCGGCGTTAGTACTCGCCAGGATTCCAGGCTCCGATGTCGTGCGACGCTCGAAATCCTGATCGGATTCCCCCAAACTTAGGCTGGCAGCTGCCCCGGCCGGATTGGGACTGCCGGCCCGCGAGCCCGCAAGTACCGGTGCGGGTTTTGGAGTGGCCATTTCCCGCGGCTTGGCGTTGCCCGTGCGAATCCCGAACTGCTTCTCGAGTTGCAGGTCCGCTAGGCGCCGCATCGCCTCCGGAGTCATCGCGGTCTCCGGTGCCTCCTCAAGGAAGCGCCGGTATTGCTGCATGGCTTGATCGAGGCCCTGTTCGACCTTCACTTCTTGCAGGTCCGGACGCACGTTCCGCAGCTGCGCCAGTGTCCCGCCCGTCCCCACTGGCTTGATGGGACGCGCGGCGCAGCCGACCATGAAAACCGGCGCGATCACGATCAGAATGGCGAGGCGAGGCATCAGTGTCCCCCCGCGTCGGACTGGCCGCGCGCGGCTCGATCGTAGCTATCAGCGACGCCGAAACGCGCCTCGGTCTGCTGGGCGGCCAAGCGTTCTCGGCGGGCCTCGAGCTGGTTGATGGCGACGGTCTCGATCATGTGTCCCTGCCGGCCGATCAAGACGTCAGCACGTTGCAATGCCTCGTCAACGCGCTCGCGGAGCTGTGAAATCTGGACGCCGTATCCGACGTAACTGTGCGTCGCTGCCTGTCTCGTCCTAACGAAGGCGTCATACTGCCGAGTGAGAGCGTCGAGTGGTGCTTTCAGTTCGTTCAGGTGAACATATGCTGCGGTCAGCCGGTCGTTGTACTCGGTTTCCAACCGCCAAGTGAGCGCGCCGCGCAGGTGGGCTGCGCGCTGACGAACCGCGCGCGATTCGGGGTCGTCAGAGTTGCCGAGCTGCTTCTCGATGAGTGCGATGCGTTCGCCAGCGATTTGCTCCTCCGCAGTCGCTAGATAATCCGGCCGCGGCGCTGTAAGCATGGCCTGCAGACGTTCGGCGAGGTGTTTGCGCTGCTCGAGTCGCAAGCGCATCCGCGAATCCAGTTCCCGGAACTGCGCGTCGACCTGGGGGACCAGCGGTTCATAGTTCTCTCCACGCAGCCGGATGATATCGTCGAAAGCATCGAGGCTGGTTTTCCAGGCAATGAACCTCGAGCGCAGGTCCTCGAGGTCAAGGTAGTTGTGCAATGCGGTTTGGAAGTCGTGAGATGCCATCAATTCCATCAGGTAGTAAGTTTCCGGCGCATCGGGCAGGTTGCGCAGACGGATGACCCAGGTTTCGTCCTCCCGGCTTTCCTCGCGGATCAGCGCATTAAGAAACTGTCCCTCCCGAACGCTGCGGATCGATGCATCGACTCTCACGATCTGGTTACTGAAGATCTCGAGCGCGCGCCCATATAGGAGCGCGGCGCGACCGTGTAGGTTCAAGCTGGCGTATGCGTGCGGTACGGCAAGAATGACTTCCTGAACCGCGGCATACGTCGGCTCACGATCCACCAGGATGTTCCACGGCACGAGCGCGCGGTCATACTGCTTGGCCGAGGCCTCGGCCAAGCCTGCCCGCAGCAGAGCCTGGTTGGAGAAGGGCCCCTCGAGCTGGACGCGGTCCAGTGACTTTCTGGCCCGGTCAAAATCGCCAGATTCGAACAGCATAGTGCCCAGCACTAGATTCGACTTGTCGCGGATCGCGAGACCGGCAGGATCACTGGCCGGCAACTGGCCGGCCTTGTCCAATTGCTCGATCGCTTCCTGCGGTCGACCGTCCTGCAACAGCGCGATGCCAAAGTTGTAGGCGACAAACCCGGCCAGGTGCTCATCGCTCTTTAGCTGCGCGAGCACCTTAACAGCCTCGCCCGGCTGGCCTGTGGCCATATAGACGTTCGCCCGCAAGAACTCGAGGTCACCCTTGATCTCCTCGGGAACCGTACCTTTGATCCGCGTTAGCGCTTGAAGCGCATCATCGAGCTGACCCTTCTGGAAGTGAATGCGGGCGAGCCTGAAGGCGGCCTCGTTTCGTACCGCCTCATCGACGGCGCCTTCGAGAACCGCCTTGATGGCGCGCCCTGCGCGTTGGTGCATGCGGTAGTCGAGCTCGAAGTCACCGACCGAGAATTCGGCGTCGTTGATGTGATAGTGAAGCGTATCGAGTTGGGGTTCGTCCAGAACGTGGTACTGGGCGAGCTCGGTGTCGAGCCGCTGGAGTGCATCGAAATACTGCCCCTGGTACGCGTGATAGAGCGCTTCGCCAAAATAGAGGTCCCTCAAGTCGCCGCCGGTGGCCGGACGGACGGCAAGTCCCAAGGCTAGGGCGAGTCCGATGAGTTGGCGAGTCGCTCGCATCGGTTACCAGTCCCCAAGCGTGATCGGAGTGTTGCCGGAACGCGGTGCTGCTAGAGTCAGTCCGACCAGCTTTGGCTTCACTTCTTTGTGGAAAGTAAACTGTCCTGTGCGGCTGAAGTCCGCGCCGCCCTCAAGCTTGCCGTCGACAAGCACCTCTAGTTTGTGTTCCCCGGTCGCCACGTTGCCGACGTAGATTCGTTGCACGCCGCCCTTGCGCAGGGCCTGGAGCTCTTTGGCGCTGTAGATGTAATGCGCGACGAGTTGG